>JAGQSP010000716.1:1152-3159 GCA_020439485.1 Acidimicrobiales bacterium
GGACTATCGGCTGGCCCCCGAACACCCGTTTCCGGCGCCCCACGACGACTGCTGGGCGGTCACGTCGTGGCTGGCACGGCACGGAGCCGAGATAGGTGGAGATCCGTCGCGCTTGGCGGTGTGCGGCGATTCGGCCGGCGGCAACCTGGCGGCCGGAGTGGCCCTGCGGGCCCGCGACGAGGGCATCGACCTGGCCTTGCAGGCCCTGATCTATCCGTGCATCGACGACCGCCAGGATCGCTACGAATCGATGGTCGAGAACGGCGAAGGGCTGTTCCTGACCGCCGACGACATGGTGTGGTTCTGGGACCACTTCGTCCCCAGCAACGAGCGGCTGAACCCGTACGCGGTGCCAGCCCGCGCCGCCGACCTGTCGGGCTGCGCGCCCGCGTACGTTCAGACCGCCCAATACGACCCGCTTCGAGACGAGGGCGAGCACTACGCGGCCAGGCTTCGGTCGGCCGGTGTAGAGGTCGACGTCACGCGCTATCCGGGTGTGGTTCACGGCTTCGTATCGCGCTGGCACGTGATGGCCCGAGCCGCCGATGCCCATGACGATCTGGCCAACGCACTGGTGGCCGCGTTCGAAGCGCGATCGGGCTGATCAGGCGCTGGGGTTGACCATCGGCATGTTGGGGTCGGCGGCCCACTCCATGAGGCTGCCGTCGTACACCGCAACGTCCTGGTGGCCCAGCAGGGCAAGGCAGAAGGCGTCGACCGTGGCGGCGATGGCGCCGCCGCAATAGGTGATGACCCGCGGGGCATCCAGCAGCCCGGCGTCGGCCAGCACCGCTCGCATTGTTACGGCGTCGACGAAACCGCAGGTCTCGGCCTCTATCAGCGACGCATACGGCACGTTGATCGCACCCTCGATGTGGCCGGCTCGCCCTCCGTAGACGTCGCTGGACCCGCCGTAGTTGTTGGCGCTGAGCGCGTCGACGATGCACACGCTGGCGTCGCCCGAGCCGATCGCTTCGACAGCGGCCAGCACATCGTCCTTTGTGGCGCGGGCCCGCTGCCATTCGCCTGACGGCTCGGCCGGCGTCGGCACCGGTCGTGCGGCGGGTTGATCTTCGCCGTGGGCCATGGGACGACCTTCGGCCTGCCACCGCTCGATGCCGCCGTGCAAGATGGCGCAGTCGACCCCGAAGTGGTGCATGGTCCACCACGCCCGGGTGCACCACATGGTGCCCGAGTCGACGCCGGGCCTCGGCGTGCGGCCCACCAGAACCACCTTGGTGTGGGGTCCCACGCCGATGTCGGCCATGGTCGCCCCGAACTGGTCGGCCGTGGGCCACATCCAGGGCAACGAAGCGTCCGGGTTCGACAAGCGCCCCTTTGCGGAGGCGACGTCGAAGAACACCGAACCGGGTATGTGCTGGTCGATCCAGCACTGCAGGCCCGGGGCGTTGTCGAGGCTGGAGGTCAGGCGGGCCGTCACGTCCAGCACCACCACGTCTGGGTCGTCCAGGTGGTCTGCCAGCCACTGGGTCGTTACGAGGTATTCGGGGTGAACCAAAGCCATGCGGGCGACACTATCTTCACGTCGCGGCCCGATACTGTTCTGCAATCCACTGCACGCGCCGGGCGGGGCAGTACGGGATCGTCGAGGACGGTGCTCGTGTTACTCACGCTGCTGGCTTTGGTCGGCGGGGTAGTTCTGCTCGCTGTGGCGGCAGACCACTTTGTGCTGGGGGCTGCCAGGTTGGCGCTGATCCGCCGGGTGCCGCCTCTGACGGTGGGCGTTGTCATCATCGGCTTCGGAACAAGCCTGCCCGAGATGCTGGTTTCGGTGATCGCCGCTTCGAACGATCAGGTCGAGGTCGCGGTCGGCAACATCGCCGGCTCCAGCATCGCCAACCTTTCGTTGTTAC
This sequence comes from Acidimicrobiales bacterium, assembly GCA_020439485.1. Lineage (GTDB taxonomy): Bacteria > Actinomycetota > Acidimicrobiia > Acidimicrobiales > Poriferisodalaceae > JAAETH01. Next base: position 3,027 of record JAGQSP010000716.1, read on the forward strand.
TGGGCGTCGGCGGATGCATCGTGCCACTGGCGGTGACCTCTGCGACGGTCAGGCGCGAGGCGCCGCTGGCCTTGCTGGCCGCGGTGGCCTTCGCCGTGGCAGTTCAGGGCGACGGCATCGCCGTCTGGCAGGG
>JAGQSP010000717.1 GCA_020439485.1 Acidimicrobiales bacterium
ACAACCCACGGGAGCAGACCTACAGGTCTGCACGACACCCACGGGAGCAGACCTACAGGTCTGCACGACACCCACGGGAGCAGACCTACAGGTCTGCTCCGACTCTGAAGATGGCGGCGTCGGCCTCTCGCGGCGCACAGTTCGCCTGCCGACAAACAGCCTCCTGCAGATCGGTGCCCTGCAGCCCCTGATTGCGGAACCGTATGGCCGTCCAGTGAAGCTCGTGACGGCGCGACCGACCATTGCCCATCGAAGACATGCGTTGTACACGGCGCGCTCTCTCGACGATCACCGCCAGAGCAGCTACCGCAACGGCCCCGAGAACGACCACACCCAATACAACGCTGAGGGTGGTTGAAGTACCCATAGCGCCCTAGGTTCTAGCACGCGCAGTGGTCGAGTGGCCAGAGGCAACGTATTGGGCCACGATTGGGCCCCATGATCGAGATAGCCCCCCTTGAAGCCCTGCAGAAACGACCCGGAGTCAAGTGGCAGAAGTTCGGCCCCGATGTGCTGGGCATGTGGGTGGCCGACATGGACTTCGCGGTGGCCGAGCCCATCATGGCCGCCCTGCGATCCGTTCTCGACACCGGCGACCTGGGCTACACGGTTCCGGCACTGTCCCAGAGCATCCGCGACGGCTTCGCCGATCGAATGGCCGGGCGCTATGGCTGGAACATCGACCCCGCCGATGTCGTGTTGACCCAAGACGTCATCCAGGGCATCCAACTGGTTCTGCAGAACTGCCTCGAGCCCGGCGCCGGCGTGGCGATACAGACGCCCATCTACCCGCCCTTCCTGTCATCGCTCGAGACCACCAACTGCCGGCTGGTCGACAACCGGTGGATCCGCAACGGACAGGACTGGGTGCTCGACGTCGACGCACTCGAAGACTCTTGCCGCCGCGGAGAAGTGCAGGCGATCTTGTTGTGCAACCCCCACAACCCCATCGGGCGCGCCTTCCGCAGAGCCGAACTGGAAGAACTGGCCCGGCTGGCGAACCAGTACGACCTTCTGATCCTCAGCGACGAGATCCACGCCGAACTGGTTCACCCAGGCAACGAACACATCCCCATAGCTTCATTGAACGACGACGTTGCCAGCCGTACCGTCACCTACTCGTCGGCCAGCAAACCTTTCAACCTGGCCGCGCTGCGACTGGCGCAGATGCACACCACGTCGCCGCGCATCCGAGCCGCCATCGACTCGATGCCAGACCACAGCCTTGGCGGCATGAACGTCTTTGGCATGGTCGGCACTGCTGCGGCCTGGAACCACGGCGACAACTGGCTCGAATCGGCGATGGGTCAACTGACCGCCAACCGAGATCTGCTGAGTGACCTGCTGGCACAGCACATACCAGACATCGACTACGTGAAGCCCGAAGCCACCTATCTGGCCTGGCTCGATTGCACAGCCCTGGGGCTCGGCGACGAGGTGTCGAAGTTCTTCATCGACCACGCTGGGGTTGCGTGCAACCGGGGCCTCGACTTCGGCCAACACGGCGCCGGCTGCATGCGTATGAACCTGGCCACGTCACCCGAGGTGATCAGCCTCGCTGTGCAGCGCATGGCCGAGGCCCTCGATAGGCACAATCAAGACGCTCGCTGATCGGGAGCCGCCCCAACCACACCCTTCGAGCGAGCCTGCCAACGCAACACCAGCGGGTAGCCCACCAACCCCACGGCTGCGAAGGCGAACCACTGGACGGCATAGGCCATGTGCGGGCCCGGGTCGAGGGGAGGCGGCGCCAGAAGCCTTGCCGCAGGGTCTGGCGGGGCCGTGTCGACGACCTCGACATAGACCGGAGCCAGCTCGACATCGCTCTGCTGGGCGATGCGCGGCACGTCTACGCGGTTGAGGGTCGTCAACACACCCTCGGAAGGGTCCGTTGAACCCCAACGGCCACGCTGCTGCGAGGCTCGGATGCGTCCCAGCACTTCGGCCCGTTCGGCCGGAGGTGCCACCGGGGTTCGGTCGACTGCCTCGCAGCTGGCCAGGTCAATCCAACCCCGGTTCACCACCACAGCGAAGCTCTGGCCGTCTGGCTGCAACAGACCCAACACATGACATCCCGACTGGCCATTGGACGACCGGTTGCGAACCGCCAGCGGTTCGCCCAGCCAGCTGCCCGAGAACAGAACCGACCGATACTCGGTGTCGTCGGGGTCGGCCGTTGCCAGATCGGCACCCGTCAAGGGGCTCAGGGCAGAGCGAGCCTCGACGTTGCGGTTCAGGTCGGCGCGCCACTGATGACGCGACAGCTGCCAGAAGCCGGCCGCAACGAATCCGACGATCAACACCAGTGCGAGTACGTGGCCAGCGATCCACCGGGGAGTCAAGGCAAACCGATACACGGCCAGACGGTACCGGGCCGCGTTCTCGCTGCAACCGCTAGCTTTCGGCGATGTGGAACCCGACGTCGTCGCCCAGTCGCTTTGCGAGGTGTGGGAGAGGCTCGTCTCGTGGATGCCGGGCGGACGATTCGACCGCTTGGCCGCAGGCTCGCTGTTCTCCACCGACTCGCCGGCGCCCGACCTGCAGGGCCCGCTGGTTCCGGTTGCAGGTGCGGACCTGACGACAGTCGAATCCGCCAGGCGGCTGGTGCGGACCCAGCACCGGCCTCTGGCCATCGAACTGGTCATCGGAGCCACCAGCTTGGACGACCATCTCGAATCCGAGGGCTTCGAGCGCATCGCAAGCAGAGCGCTCATGTGCACCGACGCCGCCATTGGTTCGTCGCATCCCAATGCTCGTCGCGCCACCGACGCCGACCTAGACACCGCTGTGCAACTGCAGGCGGCCGCGTTCGAGATGAGCCTCGACTCCGCAGCCTCGTTGTACGGACCCGGCTGGATCGACACTGCCTCGAGCCACATACTGGTCGAGGTCCAGGACCGTCCGGTGGCGATGGCGACGGCCCACCCCACCGAACACTCGATAGGCATTTTCGGCGTGTGCACCCACCCTCGACATCGACTCAGCGGCCACGCCACGGTCGCGGTTCGGGCCGCCGTGGCCAGCGTCGCTCGACACGACGACCCAAGACCTGTATGGCTGCACTGCGACCCGGGTCTGATCGGCGTCTACGAAACCATGGGGTTTGCGACAACCGGCACCTGCGACGT
>JAGQSP010000718.1 GCA_020439485.1 Acidimicrobiales bacterium
CTCGAGCAGCACCGAGTTCACTGACTGTCAACGGCCGCCACCGCATCCGCCCCCTCGTCACGCGCCCGCAATCCGCCGACAGAAGTACTTGCGCGTAGCGCCCACACCGGGCCCTAGGAGCGGGTGGTGTCGGTTGCGTTTCGTCGGATCTGATAGCAGAATGCAAGCATGCCGAACGTGTTGGTGAGAGACCTCCCGGAAGACGTCCATGCCAGCCTGCAGAAACGAGCCGAGGCCGAGGGCAAGTCGTTGCAGCAGTACCTGGCGAGCGAACTGACCAGGCTCGCCAGCACACCGACACTCAACGACGTCCTCGACCGGATCGGTCGCCGACGTGGCGGCAAGGTCGGATTCGACACGGCGGTGCACGATCTCGACGAGGAACGTGGGCGCAGTTGATCGTTGTCGATGCCTCGGTCATGGCCAACGTCGTCGGCGACGACGGGCAGGCCGGGAAGACCGCCAGGACGCGCTAGGCTGGGGAGGCGCATCTCGCCGGACCCGATCTCATCGATGTCGAGACAGTCTCTGTGCTCCGCAAGCGGTGGCAAGCAGGCGACCTCACAGCACGACGATTCAAAGCAGCAGTCGACGACCTCCTGAGCCTTCCGCTGGATCGCTTCCCGACGGGACCGCTCATGATCCGTGCCTATGAACTGCGCTCCAATGTGACCCCCTACGACGCCGCATACGTCGCGCTCGCCGAGTCCCTCGGCTACCCCCTTCTCACCGCTGACGCCAGACTCGCGCAGGCGCCGGGCATCCATTGCACCGTTGAACTCCTCCGCGTATGACGGACGCGGAACTGCCGCGATGGCCTCGCTGGGCACCAAGCCCGCGATCGGGTCGACGACCAGCGGATTGACCGTACCGATCTCGTGACTATGATTCTGGTCATGTCTGATGTATTGCCGCTCGCAGAGGTGAAGGCCAAGTTCTCCGAGATGGTGGACCGCGTGGAGCATCAACACGACCGCATCACCGTCACCCGCAATGGCCGGCCGGCAGCAGTGTTGATGAGTGCGGACGACCTCGCAGCACTGGAAGACACACTCGAGTTGCTCTCCGACCCAACGGCGATGGCCGACATCGAACACGCCCGACGCCAGGTCGAAGCCGGCCACACCGTCTCCGCCGACGAGATTCGCGCCAGATACCTCCAGCGATGACCGAACCCCTCTGGGCGCTGCGCGTCGCAGCCTCAGCCGAACGCCAACTCTCCCGCCTTCCCGAACGAGTCGCCGCTGCCGTCGTGGAGTTCATGGCCGGTCCCCTGTGTGAGAACCCTCGCGGAGTCGGGCATGCGTTGCAGCGGAAACTCGCCGGGCTGTGGTCGGCCCGACGAGGCGCCTATCGAGTGGTCTACGAGATCGATGACCAGGCGCGCCTTGTCACCGTGCTGCGGATCGACCATCGCTCGGACGTCTACCGACCCCGCTAACACCGCACACACCTTGGGACGGCGGTTGCGGAAGCCTCGGCCTTGAGAGTCGCCGCGCGCACGCGCGCGACGTGTCATCCCCTGGCCAAGGAGACCTCCGAAGAACCCTCAGCCCTCACCCAGCCGGAACTGCAGGACGGCTTCGACGTCGTCGAGCAGTTCGGCCAGGCGGCGCACCCGCTCCGCCGGGCCGGTGCAGCACAGGAGGTCGTAGCGGTCGGCCGCGCCGACCGGTGCCATCGTCACCAACTGGTGGCTGG
>JAGQSP010000719.1:0-1765 GCA_020439485.1 Acidimicrobiales bacterium
TGGAGGTCTGGGCCGACCCGGCCCATCGTGCTCGATGCCATCGCCGAGGGGCCAGCCTCGGTCATGTCGGTGCTGGACCGGCTTGCTAGCGTCGAGGTCGAACTGCCGGCCACACATCTGGTCAATCTCAACACGCCGGGCGAGCTGGCAGAATTTGTTCAGCAACACTCGGGTCGTGCCGAACGGTAACGTCTGTGTCCGCTGTACATCCGAACACCCCAGGAGTTACCCCTGATGCCTGAAGTCGACACAACGGTGGCTGAGGCTCCGTGAGTCGCGCACGAAAGGGGAACAACAAGCCCGAACGGCGCACCAAGCCCCGCGCCGCCGGCGAGAGCTACCGGTGGGTCGACACCGAACAGGGCCTAGACGAGGTCGTCGAGGCGATCTGCGAGGCCCCCAGGTTCGCGCTCGACACCGAGTTTCACCGCGAGCGCACCTATTACCCCAAGGTTGCGCTGGTCCAGTTGGCGTGGGACAACGCCGAACATGTTGTGCTGATCGACCCATTGGCCGTCGACATCGCCCCGCTGGCGAAGGCTCTCGAAAGCCCGGGTGTGGTGGTCATGCATGCGGCACAACAAGACCTCGAGGTCTTGACCCGGGCCTGCGGCACCGTTCCGACCGACCTGTTCGACACCCAGATAGCCGCAGGTTTCGTGGGTCTCAGCTCACCCTCGCTGTCGACCCTCTCCGATCGGTTCCTGAAGCGGCGCCTGCCCAAGGGCGATCGCCTCACAGACTGGTTCCAGCGCCCGTTGAACCAGGCCCAGCGCGAGTACGCGGCGTCCGACGTGCTGCATCTCGAAGAGATCCACGATCTGCTACTCGCCGATCTGGAACAGCGTGGGCGTGTCGCCTGGGCAGCGGGCGAGTGCGAGAAGCTGCGAGCCAAGCCCATAGCCGACGGCGACCCCAACCTGGCCTGGTTGAAGATCAAGGAGGCCAGGCATCTTCGCGGCCAGGCCAGATGTATTGCCAGCGAACTGGCAGCTTGGCGCGAGCGCACCGCCAGGGCCACCGATCAACCGGTGCGTTTCGTGTTGTCTGATCTGGCGCTGGTGACCGTCAGCCAGAACGCACCCAAGACCATCGACCAGCTCAAGGCGGTGCGGGGTCTCGACGGGCGCCATCTGAAAGACGGGGCCGGGCCCCAAATACTCGATGCGGTGGCGCGCGGCGAGCAGATGCCCCAGAGCGACATCGAGAGCACGTCTTCGACGACACAAACCCTCGAGCGGCGCCTGCGCCCGGCCGTTACCCTGGTTTCGGCGTGGATCAGCCAGCTGGCCAGGGACGAAGACCTCGATCCGACGCTGCTGGCCACCCGGTCAGACATCGTGTCTTTCCTGCGCGACGAACCCGACGCCGCCCTGCGCGAAGGCTGGCGAAACGAGCTCATCGGCACACGCGTGCGAGCCCTCGTGGAGGGCAAGGCGGCCCTCGCATTCGACGATGGTTCGCTGGTGCTCGTAGAGAGGTGAAATCGCTGTGACCTGCGGTTTTTCGGGCTTCGTGTCGTGTTCTGGGTCGCCTGTGGCACTACACTCGCCAAGGTCCGCGGCCAGGAGGGCGCCCACGTGGTGAAGAAAGGTCGACATCGCCGCTACGAAGAAGCACGGCGATTTCAGCGTTCCTCGAGTTTCAACCTCGAGGAGTTCGATCTCGACGCTCCCGACCCGTTCGCCCTGCCCGACACCGGCGTCAACTTCGACGACGACGATGACGAGTACGACGACGAGGAAGACAAATACGCCGAGCTGGC
>JAGQSP010000719.1:1879-2169 GCA_020439485.1 Acidimicrobiales bacterium
CCACGCACTGCTCGAGCGGGGCATCACCACTTCTTGAATCAGGTCGGTCATCTCGCTCATCCGACGCTCGTGGTCTGACCTGCGGGTCAATCCGTTGGTCAGATACACGCCCACGACACCATCGGCCGGGTCGCAGAACGCCCTGCCCGCAATGCCGTCGTGACCGAAGGCCCGGTGCCCGAACGATCCGCTGAACGATCCGGCCACCTGGAAACCCAGTCCCCACGGAACCGGCGCGCCCAGCGTGCGGTCGCGTACCCCATAGCGGTGCACGGCGTGGAACAGCTCGG
>JAGQSP010000720.1 GCA_020439485.1 Acidimicrobiales bacterium
AGGCTGTTCACGCGGGTCCACAGCTGGGTCTCGCCCTTGTCGAGCGTGCGCGCCACCTCGACCATGCCGGCCCGGGCGGCTTCCTTTTGGTCACCGGGAACACCGTCTTCGAGGTTGGCCAACAAGATGTCGACCTTCGGAGCCAGATCGGCCAGCTTCGAACGGACCTTCTCGTTCGATGCCGGGAAGAAGTGGATCATGCGCGACGGCCTGAACGGCACCTCGTGAACCGGCTCGGGGGCACCTACGGCCAGCGGGCGGAAGAAGTCCTTTGGGGGGCGCATCGCACTTCCTTGAGAATGGGGGACACCTAGCCCCGAAAGACTAGGCGCCTAGAACGCCTGCAACCCACTCGATCGTGCGGGCCTGCACCTGGGCCCTGACATCTGGCGGCGACAGCCACAGATCGTGCAAACCACCGACGATTGTCTGGATGGTCACATCGGGCCCCAGCGCCGGCGCCCAGCGATGAATCTGACCTACGTCGAGAACACCGTCAGCGCACAACAACTCGGGCGACCAGCGGTCGCTGGGGGCCGACCGGTCAGAGTGCTGCACCAGAACCGGAACCTCGATGGCGAGGCCACGATGCACCTCGGAATGCGCCCGGCCTATGGCCCTGACCCAGCCAGGCTGCACCGGGTCGCCCTCCGGCGGCTTCCATGCCAGGTCGAAGTCCCACTCGCCGCGAAGCGACGAATGAATCGACTCGAGGTAGTACGACGGCCCGGAGGCCACGTCGAGATGCGGCTTCAGGTGACCCAGCCGCTTGGCGACCTCCCACGCAACGCGCATCAGCGGGGGCAGCTTCACGTCCAGCCAAGGACTGTTCAGCACCACAGCGTCTATCGAGTGACGAAGTGGCCCGCGGTGGGCGTAGATGGAAGCCACCAGGCCGCCGGTGGAGTGCCCCAGCAACACAACCCGGCGGTGGTCGCGGGTGGCCTCGGCGATGGCGGCGTCGACCTCTGGCCAGAAGTCGTCTATCGAGGCGACGAAGTTGCGACGGTTGCCAGGGCGCAGCGAGCGGCCGTGCCGGCGCAGGTCGACGGCAACGAGGTCGAGGCCGGCCCGATCGAACGCGTCGGCCATGTGGACCTGGAAGTAATAGTCGGCGAACCCATGGATGTACACGACCGCGGCATCGTGCCTGTACGGGCGCCTCACCAGGGTGGCCGCCAAGTCACCGTCGAACGCGGCTCCCAGGTCGATCGTTGCGGCCTCGTGGCCTTCCAACAGGTCGGGCTTCCAGCTGTGCGCGGTGGGCATTGCAGATGTCGACGCGTCAGGCCTGAGCCGGACGCTCGCGCCAGACGTTCACGGCCAGGGCTGCCATACAGATCGCAACCCCGAGGATGACGTCGACCAGGTAGTGGTTGCCCGTTACGACGACAACGGCACCCATTATCACCGCCGGAACCAACAGCAGCACTTTCGCCAGGCGGCTCTGCAACACCGGAAACAGCAGCACAGCACTGAGAGCGACCCAGCCCACGTGGAAGCTGGGGAGAGCCGCGTTCTCGTTGATGAGCCAACTGGGGTGGGCGATGTAGTTGTGCCTGGCCGCCTCGTTGACGGTGTCGACGTAGCCGCTCAAGAACCGCGGCGGAGCCACCGGGAACATCGCGAACACCAGCAGGCCCACCAGGCCCGAGACGAACAGCGAGTTGCGGTAGCGCCTGAACAGGTGACGGTGCCGGAAGTACGTGAAGACCAGGGTGGCGATGATGACCGGCCAATAGGCGAATGCGTAGATCCAGTTGGCGATCGACACCAGCCAGTCGTGGTCCAAGGCCATCTGCTGGATGTTGGCCTCCCACTCGAGACCGGCAGCGCGTTCGAATCGCAACAGCAGCGAAGC
>JAGQSP010000721.1 GCA_020439485.1 Acidimicrobiales bacterium
GCCGCTCGCTCGCCGAGATCATCCGGTCCGAGGGTCCGCTTCATCCCGACCGCGCCGCCGATGTCGCCATCGACATCGCCGCAGCCCTCGGTTTCGCGCACCGCAACGGCGTCGTGCACCGCGACATCAAGCCGGGAAACGTGCTGATCGACTCGTCAGGGCAGGTGAAGGTAACCGACTTCGGCATTGCCAGGGCTCTCAGCGCCGACGCCAACGACAGCCTCACCCAAACCGGCAACGTCATGGGCACGGCAACCTATTTGTCGCCCGAGCAGGCCCAGGGGCGCCCCGCGGACCCTCGCAGCGATGTCTATTCGCTGGCGGTCGTGTTGTACGAGATGCTCACCGCCGGGCCTCCGTTCACCGGCGACACGCCTGTGTCGATTGCCTACAAGCACGTTCAAGAGCCTGTGCCGTCTCCGGCGAAGTACAACGCCGATGTGCCCCCGGCGCTGGAGGCCATCGTCCTACACGGCCTGGCCAAGCAGCCCGACGATCGCTACGCCAGCGCGGAAGAGCTGCGCGCAGACCTGCGCCGCTATCGCACGGGCGAGACTCCGCGGGTCGTGGCGTCCGGAGCGCCGGCGGTAGCGCCCGTTGCGCTGCCCAACAACCCGACGCCGCCACCGGCCGACGCCACGGTGGCCGTTCCTCAGATGCCGGTGGCCGCCGCGCCGTCGATGACCCAACAGGTTCCACCTGTTCAGATGCCCCCTGTGGGCAGCGGCTATTCGTCGTACGACGATTCGCCCCCGCGCACCGGCCTGTGGATAGCCATCCTGCTGCTGACCCTCATCGGCCTGGCAGTGGTGCTGTTCTTCCTGGCTCAGGCATTGCTGGGCACCGACGACGGTGAGCCCGGTGAGTCGTCCGAGACCACCACCGTCGACACGGCCAGGGTGCCTTCGCTCATCGGTTCCAACTGGGAGATAGCGCAGGCTCAGCTCGAAGAACTGGGTTTCGAGAACATCAGGGTCGAGTTCGAAGAGCGCGACGGTGTCGAAGAGAACATCGTGTTCAGCCAGGATCCGCGCTCGGGTCTGGTCATCGACAAGGACGAAGAGATCGTCATCCTGGCCTCGGCTGGGGCGACGTTGCTCGATGTCCCCAACGTGGTGGGGCTCGATCGCATCGAGGCCGAGAACCAGCTGCGCGGCATCGGGTTCGATGTGCTCATAACCGAGCGCACCGACGAAGAGATCGAGGTCGACAAGGTCATCAGCCAGTCACCCTCTGCCACCGAGCAGCGACCCGGCGGTTCAACAATCGAGATCGTCGTCTCGTTGGGCGTCGGCGAGGTAGAGGTGCCGCCCGTGGTTGGGCTCACGGTGGGTGACGCCAGGGTTGCCATAGCTCGTGCCGAACTCACTGACGAGATCGAAGAGGAGTTCTCCGAAGACGTCGAGTCTGGGGTGGTCATCCGCTCCGATCCGGCCGAAGGAACCTCGGTCGAGCGAGATTCGCTGGTCAAGTTGGTGGTCTCGAAGGGCCCCGAGCCGGTCATTATCCCCAGCCTCGAAGAGATCGGCAGCACGAACCCCGACGTTGTCCAGGCCCGTCTCGAGGAGGCTCGCTTCGAGGTTCGCCGAGAAGAGACCCCGCTCGAGTTCGGCGACGAGAACGACGGCCAGGTCGTCGAGATCAGGCCAGAACCGGGTACCGAGTCGTTCGTAGGTCAAGAGGTCGTGATCCTCATCGGCAAGGCGGCTACCGAGCCACCTACGACCACGACTACCTCGACCACCACCACTTCGACGACCTCCACCACCACCACGACCACGACAACAACGACCACCACCGCTCCTTGAGCGGACGGCAAGTCGTCGGTCTTCGCGTATCCTCGAACCCATGTCTCGATCGTTCGACAAGCCCGGGCGGGTGACCCCGAAGGGCACGCGACCTGCTGGCTACGACTACGAGGTGGGCCACAAGCCCGCCGCGTCTCCACCAAGCCCTCGCTGGCTGCCCGTGGCGATGGGCATCAGCCTTGCCCTGGGTGTGGCGGTGATCTTCTCCAATTACCTGGGTTGGCTGCCGGGCGCGGCCAGCACCTGGTGGCTCCTGGTCGGGCTTGGGTTCGTCTTGGCCGGCATCATGTTGGCCACCCGCTGGCGCTGATTGCTGTCGCGTCGCCCGGCCGAAATCACACCGATGTAGTTACCCCACAGGGTTACTCACATCCTGTGGATAACTGAGCCGGTTAGGCCTGGCCATTCTCAGACGTCAGAACGACTGACCAGGTCCATTTCTTGCATGCAGCAGCTGGGGCCCATGGGCTCGTCCACAGGTGCTCGGGTCATGCGAACCTCGGTTCCGCACACCGAACACTGGAAGGTCATCTTCACCTTGCGCAGCTCGCCGATGGGCGGAGGTGGTGGCTGGGCCCGGCTGAAAGAGGCCATCATTCTGACGCCCACGGTGTAGACCATCACGAAGAACAGCACCGCTATGACGATGTTCAGCACCTGACCCACAGGTCGAGTGTACGCACGGTGTCGATTGGCTGAAACCGTGGCGTCAAACGTCGTATGGTTGCAGACTGTGGCGGTGATCGAAGACTTTACGTGCGGCACCTCGGACGAAGAGTTGGCGTCGGCGCGTCGTATCATCGCCGATCACCTCGACGCCGAGGGTGTTCACTCAGCGATAGCGCGCGATGTGGTGTTGGCGTTCGCCGAACTGACCACACCCCGAACCGGCGGCCGACCCGATGCGAAGATCTCGGTGGGGCTCGAGATCGATCGTGACGAGATCAAGCTCCGTGTGCACAGCTCGACGGCCATGGTCGCCGATCAGCACGAGTCGGGGGAACAAGACCTGATGTTGCACCTGTTGGGCGATCGTGTCGATCGCGCTGTGGCCGAAGACGGCACCACGGCCATCACGATCACCAAACGCCGACTCGGCCGCTGAGTCTCAGCCGGCGCGGCTCGCCCTGAAGGCACGCGCCAGCAACGGCGACGATTCATCGACCTCCAGCAGTTCGCTGTGCCGCCCCTTCGACTCGCCCACCCAGGGGAACCGATTAGGGGTTTCGTTCACTTCGTTCTGCGGCTGAGGGTCCGAACTCATGTGCTCTTCTTCGGCATCTGCGCGCTCGGAGAAGAGGGTTCGTGCCTGGAAAGACTGGGGTTGTCGCCACGTGCACCCGTCGAGTTCGGGGGCGGAGGTCTGGTCGTCGAACAACGACGGCTGAGCCCAGCGCGCGGCGCCCAGCTCAACAGCCCCTTCCATGTCCGGAAGTTACCAAACCGGCGAATCAAACCACAGGAATGTAATTCGCAGTGTCAGCCGCGCAGGGACATGTTGTCGAGCAGGCGGGGAGCCCCGACCTTGGCGGCGATGATGAGCCGGTCGTCCTCGCCAACCTCAGACACCGGCGACATGTCGTTTGGATTCACCACGGCTGCATAGTCCA
>JAGQSP010000085.1 GCA_020439485.1 Acidimicrobiales bacterium
AGGTCGCACCGCCGACGCGGCGGCTCTTGACCTCGAGCTGGGGGCGAACGTTGTCGACAGCGCGCTTGAGGGTCGAGATGGGCTCGGCCTCGGTCTTGGTCTGGATGATGTCGAGGGCGTCGTACACGATGCGCTCGGCCAGCGTGCGCTTGCCGCGCTGGAGGATCTTGTTGATCAGCTGGGTGACCAGGACCGAGTCGTAGATCGGGTCCGGCATGAGGTCGCGGCGGGGTGCTGCTCCACGGCGGGGCATTTCAGCTCTCCTTCTTGGCGCCGTAGCGGCTGCGAGCCTGCTTGCGCTTGTTGACCGACGATGCGTCGAGCGCACCACGAATGACCTTGTAGCGAACGCCGGGGAGATCCTTCACACGACCACCGCGCACGAGCACGATGGAGTGCTCCTGGAGGTTGTGTCCCTCGCCGGGGATGTAGGCGGTGACCTCGACGCCCGAGCTGAGTCGGACACGAGCCACACGGCGCAGAGCCGAGTTGGGCTTCTTGGGGGTCATGGTGAAGACGCGCGTGCACACGCCGCGACGCTGCGGGGAACCCTTCAGCGCGGGTGTCTTACCCTTGGCGGGCTTGGTTTCGCGGCCCTTACGGACCAGTTGCTGAATCGTGGGCACGAACGACCTCGTGACTTGGTTGGAGAGACAGACGAACGGATTGGCCCAGGCCAGCGGGGAAACGGCGCTCCGCGCTCAGGGCCAGCGCTAAAGCGTACGGCCTGCGGACGATCTCGGCAACCCCTATCGCGTTTACGGGTGATGCCATCGCTCAGGCGCCCCCGTCAGCGGAGCCCGGGGCCGAGTCGGCAGCCTGTGCCGGCGCCAGACCGACCGCTGCTCTGACCATGGAATCGACGCTGGTTCTGAGCGCTTGGGCGTCGCGGCCGGTCACCACCACATAGACGTTCTCGAGCACCCACACCAGGCTGCTGGTGTCTCCGGTGATCCACACGGTCACCTCATAACCGGCGACGTCGAGCGGCAGCGGGTCTGCCACTCCCCCGCTGGTTGCCCCAGCGAGGAAGGTCTCGGTGAACCCCGGCGCGGATGCCGACTGCGGATCGACGGCCAAGGCCAAAGCGACGGCCACCAGGTCGCCCTCCCTCATCAACGCCTTGGCCTCGACCCCTTGCAGATGTGGACCCACTCGCTGGTCTGAGCGCAACGAGTCCTCGAGCCGTTGCGAGTCGACGTCGGACAGGTCGAGGAACGAGAGGCTGGCGTCGTAAGGGCTCAGATCGGCGAATACGTCCTTGGGGTCGAGCTCACCGACCTCTACGACGGTCGTCGACGAGGTGACGCCTGGTGCCGACGTGACGTCGGATACGCCACCGGCCACCGGTTGGGTCGTCGAAGGTGGCGACCCAACGGTGGCCGGGGGTGGATCTGTGGTTATGAGCACCGCCGGAGGCAGCGGCTGGTCGTCGGAGCACGCTGTTGATAGCGCGCCCAACACGACGGCCGCCGCCACGGCGGAACTACGCATGGCTCAGGCCGAGCTGCCGAGATCGTCGCTGCCGCCACTGATGCTGGCGAGCCACTCGGCAGGGTCCTGCTCTTCTTCGCCTTCGGAGGTCCAGAAATCGATCGGCTCGTAGTCGGGGGCGGTGGTGCGGAAGGCACGGTAGCGCTCGACTCCGGTTCCGGCCGGGATCAACTTGCCGATGATGATGTTCTCCTTGAGGCCCTTGAGGTCGTCGGAACGAGACTCGATAGCGGCTTCGGTGAGAACCCTGGTGGTCTCCTGGAACGAGGCCGCCGACAGCCAAGAGTCGGTTGCCAGCGATGCCTTGGTGATACCCATCATCACCGGCCGGCCCTCGGCAGGGCGTCCGCCATCGCGCACGATGCCACGGTTGACCTCGGCGTACACGCGCTGGTCGACCTGCTCACCTGGAAGGAACGGGCTGTCGCCCGGCTCGGCCACGAGCACTCGACGAGTCATCTGGCGCACGATGAGCTCGATGTGCTTGTCGTGAATCGAGACGCCCTGGTCGCGGTAGACCTTCTGTACCTCGTCGACGAGATACTGCTGTGTCTCACGGATACCACGGATCTCGAGGAGCTCCTTGGGATCGCGGGGGCCGTCGACGAGAGGATCGCCGGCGCGGATCTCCTGACCATCGGTGATGGCCAGACGAGCGACCGCCGGCACCGTGTACACGTCTTCTTCGCCGTCGTCGCCGACGACTTCGATGACCCGGCCACGGCCGTCGTCTTCGCCGATGCGCACGACGCCCGAACGCTTGGCCAGAACGGCCTTGCCCTTGGGGCTACGAGCCTCGAACAGCTCGACGACGCGTGGCAGACCGCCGGCGATGTCGGACCCGGCGACACC
>JAGQSP010000086.1 GCA_020439485.1 Acidimicrobiales bacterium
GGGGCGGGCACTTGAGGGTGACCGAACCGTCTTCGGTGTCTTCGAAACCCTCGTCGACATACAGCCGAAGAACCTGGCGGTCGAGGCCGTCGAGCGGTGGCCTGCTGGAGTAGCGCTCGAAGGCGGCTTCGCGAGACTCGAAGGTGGCTCTGCGGCGTCTGGCCCCTTCGGCGATGGGTGAGTCGCGGCGTGCCGCCGCCGCGTCGCCAACGGCCGGGAAGATGATGGGTTCGAACAGGTACGCACCGCGCACCGCGTCGGGATTCTTCAGGCATGCCGCGGTGATGGCGGCTCCGCCCATCGAGTGTCCGAAGCCCAGCACCGGCGAACCGATGTAGTCGACCGCGGCCAGGACATCTTGGGTGTGTCCCCACCACGACATCGATATCCCCGCGGGGGTGACCGAGTCGCCGTGGCCTCGCATGTCGATGGTCCACACGTGGAAGTCCTCGACCAGCGACTGAATCATCGGCGCGTAGACGGCGCCCAGGAAGCCGGTTGCGTGGCAAACCAACACCGGATCGCCCGACCCGCCCATGTCGTGCAGCGCGGGCCGCACGCCGTCGGTCGACTCGAGCAGCACGGTGGGGAACTTCGAAGCCAACTCAGCCTCCTGCTGTTGTGGTTGTTGCATCGGGCTCTGTTGTGGTGGTGGTGTTGCGCAACTCGGGCAGCGTCGGCGCAGTTGTCGAGTCGAGCTGAAGCGGGGCCTCGGTGGTGGTGGTCGCCGCAGCTTCGTCGATCTCGGGAATGATGATCTGATCGCCTACCGCGATGCGCCCTGGGTCGCCGATGGTGGGATTGGCGTCGAGCAATTGCTGCAGGGTCAGGCCGAACGAGGCCGCCACCGCAGACAGGGTGTCGCCCTGTTGGATCGCGTAGATCTTGGGCCCGGGCGGCTGTGTGGTGGTGGTTGTGGTCAGCGCCGAGGGCGCTGTGGTCAGCACGCTTTGGCTGGTCGGTGGCGGTTCGGACGACGAGTCTGAAGAACCACAGGCCGCAAGCGTCAGCAGAAGAGTCGAGACAATCGGGAGCAGGCGCTTCACGGGCGACAAACTTAGCTTCCATGCGGGCGCCAGGCTCGAACGCCCGGCCGCGAGTTGGATATCAGACCGCAACACCCTCGGCCGTGGGCAGCGTCGAGGGCCAGACCGAGCGGTCTTGCCCGGCCATGAAGGGCTGGGGCTCGTGCTCGCCGACGGTGAGAATCTCGACGCCGTCCTCGTGGACCACGAGGGTGTGTTCGAACTGGGCGCTGTGGCTGAGGTCGACCGAGGTCGCTGTCCAGTCGTCGTCCCACATCTGGGCACGCCAGTTGCCCACGTTGATCATCGGTTCGATCGTGAACGTCATGCCCGGCACGATTTCGAACCGATGCTTGGGGTCGTAATAGTGCGGAACGTTGGGCTTCATGTGGAAGATGGGGCCGGTGCCGTGGCCCACGAACTCGCGCACCACCTGGAAGCCGTTCGATTCGGCGTGGGCCTGTATCGCCTTGCCGATCTCGTTGATCTGCCCGCCGGCTCGAACCGCCCCGATGCCGTGATACAGGCATTCTCGGGTGACGGTGACCAGTCGCTTCGAAACCTCGTTGACCTCGCCGACCAGGAAGGTCTCGCTGGTGTCGCCGTGAACACCGTCGAGGTAGATCGTCACGTCGCAGTTGACGATGTCGCCGTCTTCGAGCTGGCGCGAGTCGGGGATTCCGTGGCAGATGACCTCGTTGACCGACGTGCACAGCGACTTGGGGTAGCCGTTGTAGTTGAGCGGGCTGGGATAGCCGCCCTCGGCTATGTAGGCCTCGTGGGCCACCTCGTCGAGGTGCTCGGTGGTGACGCCAGGGCGGATCTCGGCGGCCACCTTGGCGAGGACGCGCCGTGCGGCGCGACCGGCCAGGCGCATGCGCTCGATGGTGTCCTGGCTCTGTGACAACGACTCGGGCTCGCGAACGATGGGGTAGCCGCGCTCGGCGTACTCGGGTCGGGGGATGTCGATTGGGACCTGGCGCATCGGCGAAACGATGCCGGGACGCACCGG
>JAGQSP010000722.1:0-2003 GCA_020439485.1 Acidimicrobiales bacterium
CATCCGAGTGCTGCCCGCTGACGACGTCTCGAGCAAGATGATCGCCATGGCCTGGCGACCCGAAATGGTCACCTGGAGCGGATCGCTCGCAAGCGCAAGACTCGCCGGACCGTCGTCGAGGAACTGGTCGGGTGGCCTCGAGGTGATATCGACCACCCGAAGCCCAGTGGGTGTGGCTCCGTCGAGATCGTCGGCAAGCTCGGCGATGACGAGCCCGTCGGCACTGGTAGCCCAGCCGTCGGGACCAACGATTCTGAGACTCGGCCGTTCCGGGGCGGAACCGGTCTGTTCTGTGCCCTCGGCTGAGCGATCTCCTACCGCGGTGACGCCTGGAGAGGTCTCGGCTGTCGGTTCGGAGGTGGAGCCCCCGCATCCGACGACGGCGGTGAGGGAGACGCCGACGATCATCGCCCACGTCCATGTCCAAAAACGAGGTCGTCTCATCGGTGTCACCCCCTGTCCGAGGCGTCTTGCGCCAGCGTGAGATTGAAGTTGATGAAGGTGGACATCGCATTGACCGCACGGCGTGCTTCGGCCGCCCGGTCTGGGTCGCCAGCAGCCTCGTCGACAACGTCTGCCAACGCTGCCAGCGTCCGCCTGATGCCAGGGTTGGCGAGTGAAGGCACCAGGTGCGGTGTGTCGGATTCGCCTTCGCGCAACGAGCTGTCGGCGGCCGTTTCAGCGAGGATGTCGGCGAGCGCGATCAGGCCCTCTGCTGCCTCGACCGGGTCGAATCCGCCCGCTGGGGGCGCATCGAACCTGGCCCAACCGTACTCTTGGGCGACTCCGCACGCGGTGCGGAACAGAGAGGTGCTGTTGTCGAAGGTGTCGCAGATGGCACCGATCTTGTCCAGGTCGATTCCAAGGTTCTCGAGACCCAGAACGCCCAGAGCTGAGCGGTCGACCTCGGATCGCGTCTCGACTACGGCGACGACGTGGGCATCCATCGTCGTGGGGTCGTCTGCCCAGATTCCCGCACTTTCGGCTGGGAAGGTCAGTTGCCCGCTGATTGTGTCGGGCGAGACCCACCGCGCGTCGAGCGAGGCCTCCACCTCGGGCAGCGTGGTCTCGCCAAATCCGTCCTCGAAGTATCCCTCGACCTCGATGACCTCGTGTTCGGGATAGGTGACGATGGCGCGGATGCTGATCTGATCGCTCTGCGCGCCGGTCCACGACCCGTCGAATTCGATGGTGGTGGTGTAGCACGAGATGAAATGGAAGACCCAGGTGGTCGTGGCGAACGCGGTGGGATCCTCCTGCCGGCTCTCGTAGCAGAATCTGACCTCAGCTTCGCCCAAGACCTCGAAGCCGGAAGCGGTTTGTGACGGCGCGAACATCAGCAATGCTTCGTTGGCCTCGACACGCCACTCTTGCATGACATGGGTGTCGGCCGGTCGAAGCGGCGGCGCCACGAGCCCGCCGCCGGTGAACTCACCTTCGAGAACGATGGTGCCGGCTGGGAGTTGCGAGAGATCAAACCGCTCATCGGCCTGCGACGAGGCATTGGTGGCGGAGAGCACAGTCGTCAACCAGAGCCCAACGACAAGCGTGGCGACGGGCACTCGGACGGTCATATTCCCACCTCCACTTCGCTGTGGGGTCCGATTCGATGATCTAGTCGTCCGGGGTTACCGACAAGGGCCGGATGGCAGGTGAGTGCAACTAGCCTGACGGGTCGTGACTGAATCGGTTCGCCCACGTCTTCGTTTCGCCCCGGCGCCCACCGGATATCTACATCTGGGCTCGGCCCGCACGGCGCTTTTCAACTGGCTCTACGCCCGCCACACCGGGGGAGAGCTGGTTTTGCGGGTCGAAGACACCAATGCCGAACTCGCCAGGCCCGAACTGATCGACAACATCTACGAGTCGCTCGAGTGGTTGGGCATCGACTGGGATGGCGAGCCGGTGCGCCAGAGCCAGCGAGATCACCTGTACCAGGAGGCGGTCGACCGGCTGCTGGCCGATGGCCACGCCTACGTAGACGACGGTGCGGTTCGGTTCCG
>JAGQSP010000722.1:2125-3438 GCA_020439485.1 Acidimicrobiales bacterium
GTCGACGATCTCGACCTGGGAATCACCCATGTCGTGCGTGGCGAAGACCTGGTGAACGTCACGCCCAAGGTCATCTTGCTGAGGCGGGCCCTGGGGTCTGACTATCTGCCGGTGTTCGCCCATCTGCCGTTGATCGTGAATGATCAGCGCAAGAAGCTGTCGAAGCGCCGCGACGATGTTTCGCTCACCAGTTATCGCGAGCGCGGCTTTCTGCCCCAGGCGATGACCAACTACCTCGCACTGCTGGGGTGGGGGCCACCAGACGATGTCGAGGTTCGGCCGATGAGCGAGATCGTCGAGCTGTTCGAGTTGACCGACATCAACGCCTCGGCCGCGATGTTCGACATAAAGAAGCTCACCGCCATCAACGGCGAGTACATCAGGGCCATGGACGTCGATGATCTCGCTGCGGCCATCGAGCCGTATTTCGCCGCTCAACCCTGGGCCGACCGGGTCGGCGAGCCCTCGGTGGCCGATGTGGTGCCCCTGTTACGCGAGCGCGCCAAGGTTCTGGAAGAGGCCCCTGGCATCGTCGACTTCTTGTTCCTGGACGACCCCGAGACCGACGACGAATCGTGGAACAAGGTCATGGGCACCGACACTGCACTGCCCATGCTCGATGCTGTCGTCGATGCTTATGGCGGCGTCGAGTGGTCGGCAGAGGCGTTGCATGCGGCCACGCAGGCGGCAGGCGAGGGGCTGGGGCTGAAGCTGGGCAAGGCCCAGGCTCCGGTGCGCGTCGCTGTCACCGGTCGCACCGTGGGGCCGCCGCTGTTCGAGAGCCTCGAGCTGATGGGTCGAGACGAGACGATTCGACGCATCGAAGCAGCAAGATCTCGTTTGACCTGACCGAATCGTCGGCTACCATCTCCAGTCGCTCCGATCGCACATAGGCCGGGGCACAACATCCTTCGGGGATGGTGTAATTGGCAACACAACTGGTTCTGGTCCAGTCATTGGGGGTTCGAGTCCTCCTCCCCGAACTCTGACGCTGTTGCGGCAACGGCCGCTATAGTGTCGAACTTGTCAGGCGGTCTGAGCCGCCCGGCTAGAGCTAGCCCCCATCGTCTAGCGGCCTAGGACACCACCCTCTCAAGGTGGCGGCACGGGTTCAAATCCCGTTGGGGGTGCCACTTCTGCCGCCGCTCTCGCGGCGGCAGCTGCTGTTTTGGCCCGGTGCCATTCCCGGCCGAGACACCCTCCGTCGCGAAGCTCGCTGTGTCGCCCGCGTTTGGCGGCTCTGCCTGCTGCTGGGCAACAATGGCGTTCATGACCGAACCCAACGATCCGGCCGCCGAAGTTCTCTACGAAGT
>JAGQSP010000723.1 GCA_020439485.1 Acidimicrobiales bacterium
ATGGCGTTGAGACCCACGACACCACCGCCGATGACCACGACCCGGCCCGATGGCACACCCGGAACGCCGCCGAGCAGGGTCCCAGACCCGCCAACCGGGCTTTCCAGGCACCGGGCCCCGGCCTGCACCGACAGACGTCCGGCCACCTGCGACATGGGCGTCAAAAGCGGCAGTCGGCCGGCCTGGTCGGTGACCGTTTCGTAGGCAACAGCCGTGACACCGCTGGCCAGCAGCCCCTGGGTCTGTGGCAGGTCTGGGGCCAGATGCAGGTAGGTGAAGAGGATCTGACCCTCGCGAAGACGCGCAATTTCGGCCGGCTGAGGCTCTTTGACCTTGACGATCATGTCGGCGCGCTCGAACACCTCGTCGGCGCCGGCGACGATGGACGCACCAGCGGCGATGTACTCGTCGTCTGGTGATGCAGCGCCCACCCCGGCGCCCGACTGCACAAGCACCTGGTGACCGCCGCCCACCAGTTCCTTGACGCTCGAGGGCACCAGCCCGACCCGTCGCTCGTCGCTCTTTACCTCTGTAGGTACCCCGATGATCACCGCTGCTCCTCCCGCAGAAAGCACTATGGGAACAACATAGGGACATTCCCGAGACGAATCCTGCAGAGTTGAGGCCGCCAGACGGTGTTCGACACCATTATCTTGCGCACTTGGACCCAGCGCCGACAAGATGTTGCATGAGCACACCCGATCGACTCGACGAACTCGACCAATCGCTTTTGCAGGTGCTTTCCGCAGAGGGCCGCATCTCCAACGCGGCACTGGCCGACCGCGTGGGTCTCAGCCCCTCGGCGACTCTGCGCAGGCTCCGCCGGCTCGAAGAGACCGGCGTTGTGGTCGGGTATCGCGCCGTTGTTGACCCTGCGGCTCTAGGCCGGGCCACCACCGTGTTCGTCGAGGTCAGCCTCGAAAGCCAGCGAGAGGACGTTCTGGAGGCCTTCGAGGAAGCCGCGTCGAAGGTTCCAGAGATAGTGGGCTGCCACCTCATCTCGGGTGACGCCGACTATCTGCTGCGAGTTCAAGCCGACGGGGTGGCCGGCTACGAGCGGGTGCACACCGCTCACCTGTCGCGCCTGCCCGGTGTGTCGAAGATCCGGTCGAACTTCGCCATGAGGACGGCTTTCGACAGAACCTGAGCGCCCAGGCGCTGGGGTGTAGGGTGATCGAGTTCCCCTGGTGGACGAAGTCCGGTTAGAGCCCGGCACTGTCCCGCAACGGTTGAGCCTCTATTCGAGGACGAGTCCGGTCGAACCACCTGGGGCGCGAACCGACAACCCTCGCGGAAGGGCAGGTTCGATCGTCAGGTGCTGCCTGCGTCGACCGTACCCGGCCAAAGGAGCACCCATGATCAGACGATTCCTGTTGCCCTTGCTGNNCACTGCTGTTGTTGCTGGGAGCGTGCGGCGAAGATGCCGACAGCACCGCCGCAGACGCAACCGTGCCGGCCGAGACGCCCGAGCTGCGAATCATCTCGCTGTCGCCAAGCGCAACCGAGATCATCTTCGCGGTGGGGGCCGGCCCCATGGTGGTCGCCGTAGACGAGTTCTCGTACTACCCGCCAGAGGCGCCAGTTACCGAGCTCAGCGGCTACACGCCAAACGTCGCAGCGATCCTGTTCTACGAGCCCGCTGTGGTCGTGTGGCACGGCGGCCCAGACGATGTGCGGGCCTCGCTGGAGGCCGCGGGGGTG
>JAGQSP010000724.1 GCA_020439485.1 Acidimicrobiales bacterium
ACGCCGACCTTGATGGCGTCGGCGCCCGCGTCGATCAGGTCGTCGGCCCCGGCACGAGTTGCCACGTTGCCCGCTATCACGTCGGTGTCGGGGAAGGCGTCCTTGAGACGCTTGACCCCGTCGATCGAGTGGTCGGCGTGCCCGTGTGCGATGTCGAGCACCAGGACGTCACAGCCGGCGGCGACCAGGGCCTTGGCCCGGTCGATCATGTCGTGGTCTGTGCCGACGGCCGCGCCCACCAGCAGGCCCTCGGCCTTGACCTCCCCGACCTGGGCAGCGTGAACCTCGATGGGCAGGAAACGGTGGATGATTCCGATGCCCCCCAGCCGTGCCATGGTCTTGGCCATCTGCTTCTCGCAGACCGTGTCCATGTTGGCCGCGATGACCGGAATCTCGAGTTCGATGTTGCGGCTCAGCTTGGTCTTCAGCGAGACGTTGCTGCGAGAACGAATCGTCGATCGCTTGGGTACGAGCAAGACGTCGTCGAAGGTGAGTCCGATACGCGGTTCGCTGAATCGCATTTGGTGTCCTATCGCGTTTCCAAGAGATCGGGCAGCCGATCACGATACCCATCGGTGCCCGACGGTGCCGTCTAAACCCTCTGATGGACCGGCCGACTGCACCAAGCAGTTGGAGGCACTGTGTCACGATCATCGAACAAGTCGCGCCCCGCGGGCAAGAATCGGCCCGCATCCGCCCTGTCGGCGGTGGTGCTGGTCGGCTACGGGCCACGCAGCGCCACCCGGGGGCTGACCAAGGCGATACATCGAACCTGCGCCGAGCTGAAGGTCGACCTGATCGAGATTGCGGCGTTCGACCCCGACACCGGCAAGCCCGCGAGGGCTGGCGAGCAGCTGTTCGACCAGCTGGTCAGGCGCGACGATGGTCCCGTTCTGTACATCCACGACGACGTCGCCATCGACGACACCTCGCTGGATCGTCTGGTTTCGGCGCATCTGGCGGGTGCGGCCGTGGCCGTGCCGGCCAGCAACGACGTGGGCACGGCGCACTTTCACGGCAAGCTGCCTCCCGCATCGGTGGCTCGTGCCGAGCTGAAGAAGCTGAGCCGAACCGGCGACGGATCGACCTCGGCCATCGAGACGTTCCGGCCCTCGTGCATGGTCACCTCGAGAGCGACCCTGGTGAGCCTGCTGGACAAGCGGATCCACGACCCCTTCACGCTGGTGACCGATCGGGGTATCGGTCTGGAGATGGTCTCCGGCGCCTATTGCGCCCACGACGGCATGTGCGGAAAGGCTGTGCGAGCCGCCGTGTCACAAACCGACCGGCCGGTGCTAGTGGCCTCGCTGATCGTGAAGAACGAGGAGGCGATGCTGGCCGATTGCCTGGCATCGATGGAAGGTCTGGTGGATCGGATCGAGGTGGTCGACACCGGCTCGACCGATTCGACCGTCGAGATCGCAAGACGATTCGGAGCCAACGTCACCGAGATCGAGTGGCGCGACGACTTCGCGTGGGCCCGAAACCAAGCCGCGGAACTGTGCCGCGACGCGATGTTCACGCTGTGGATAGATGCCGACGAGCGGGTCGTGACCCAAGACGCCAGTCTCACCCGCGACCTGTTTGCCGCATGTTTCGACGAGATCGAAGCCTTCGACGTGCGCCTGGCCAACCTCAGCGACGGGAACTCAGACGGAGCGTCCAGCACGGTGCGGTTGCGAAGGGTGGTGCGCTCTGACCTGCTGGCCTTCGCAGGCCGTGTCCACGAGCAGCCGGTGAGGCTGGGAGACGAACGCACACCGCTGGTGGCTGCCACCTTCGACGCCCTGCGCCTGGACCACCTCGGGTACACCAAGGAGGTCATCGACCGGCAGGGCAAGCGCGACAGAAACCTTCGACTGGCGAAGGCCCAGCACGGGGAAGATCGATCGCTGAAGGCATCGGTGGATCTGGCCCGATCGTTGCTGATGGTGGGTGACTACTCGGGCGAGGCTGTCAGGCTGCTCCGCGACGCAGTCGCTGAACTGGAGGCCTCGGGCGAGACCCGCGCCGACTGGACCGCCTACCTGTACGGCTCCTTGGCCCACGTGCTGCTGAACACCGGCGAGCTCGAAGAGGCGCTCGAGTGGTCCACCCGGGCCTTCCACACCCTGCCCAGCGACGATCTGGCCGCCGCCGTGTTGGCGACGGCGTCGCTGGACCTGGGACGAGAAGCCGAGTTCTTGGCCCTGATCGGTCGCTTCGACGAGCCGACGGCCGTGCGCCCGGTGTTCGAGTCGCCCCAGAACAAGCGGGTGGTGCGCGAGGCCACCGTGAGAGCGCTGGCCCGCGTCGGCGACACCGGCGCTGCCTGGGCTCAGGTCGAGGAATGGTTGACCGCCCACGCCGATCTGGCCGACGGGGCCCTTGAAGCCGCCTCAGAGGTCGCGTGCCTTCACTTCCACGACGCTGAGTTGCCCGAGGCCCTCGCACGTCTCGCAGCCCATGCATCAGACCCGACCGCACTGATTCGCCCGGTTTCTGGCCTG
>JAGQSP010000725.1 GCA_020439485.1 Acidimicrobiales bacterium
ACGAGCCTGCTGCCTGTCAGCGACGCAGACCCCAGCCACTACACCGGCGTCGTTCGGCCTCCCGCTTGTGTGCCCGACATAGCCGGACCGCTCATGTGGGCCGGCAAGATCGACCGTTGGGACAGCGGCCTCGACGCCCAGGCGGGTTCGTTCATCCGAATCGTCACAAACGAGCCCGATAGCTCGCCAGGGCAGCCGCACGAACAGGTCTACGTCCAGGTGGGTGACACGATCTATGGGCCCACTCCGGTGGGTCTTGGTGAACTCTCGTTCACGGTCGATAGCCCTGGGCGGGTGGTCATCCTGCACTACTCGGTCGTAACCGGCGACACGTCCAACCCCAACTCGGTTGCGTTCTCGTTCTGCGGTACCGATCTGACCTAGCCGCCCCGGCCCGACGTCTTCGCGGCCGGGCGGGCCGCGTGCGATGATCGAGGCCGGGCCGCGACGTCGATCGGAGCACTAGTGAACGACCACAGTTGGGGATTCGCGACCCGTTCGCTTCACGCGGGCGGGCGTCCCGACCCCACAACCGGCGCCCGGGCCGTGCCGATTTACCAGTCGACGAGCTTCGTGTTCGAGGACACAGCAGACGCAGCCGACCTGTTCGCGCTGCAGAAATACGGCACGATCTACAGTCGCATCTCGAACCCCACCGTCGCCGCCTTCGAAGAGCGGATGGCCTCGCTGGAAGGCGGCATCGGGGCGGTGGCCACATCGTCGGGTCTTGCGGCCGAGTTCCTCACGATCACCTCGCTGTGCGATTCGGGCGACAACTTCGTGGCATCGGCTTCGCTGTACGGCGGCACGGTGACCCAATTCGACATCACCCTTCGGCGCCTCGGCGTAGACGCCCGCTTCGTCGCCTCACACGACGCCGCCGACTTCGAGAAGTACATCGACGACAACACCAAGCTCGTCTACACGGAGATAATCGCCAACCCCAGCGGTGCGGTGGCCGACCTCGAAGCGATGGCAGAGATGGCCCACCGAAACGGTCTGCCCCTGGTCGTCGACGCCACTTTCTCGTCGCCCTACCTGTGCCGACCCATCGAGTTCGGGGCCGACGTGGTGGTGCACTCCGCCACCAAGTTCATTGGCGGCCATGGCACGTCCATCGGGGGCGTCATAGTCGAGTCGGGCACATTCGATTGGGCCAACGGCCGGTTCCCCCACTTCACCGAGCCGGTCGACAGCTACAACGGGCTGCGCTTCACCGAGAACTTCGGCGAGTATGCGTTCTGCACCAAGGTCAGGGTCGAGCAACTGCGCGACATCGGTGCAAGCTTGTCGCCGTTCAACGCGTTCATGCTTCTGCAGGGTCTGGAGACCCTGCCCCTGCGCATGCGTCAGCACGTAGCCAACGCTCGAGCGGTCGCCGAATGGCTCGACAGCGACGATCGGGTCACGTGGGTCGCCTACTCGGGCCTGTCCTCCTCGCCGTGGCACGAGCGCGCCATGCGATACATGCCCGAGGGCCCGGGAGCCATCTTCTCGTTCGGCGTCGAAGGTGGGCGCGACGGGGGTGCGCGCTTCATAGAGAACCTCGAGATGATCAGTCATCTGGCCAACGTCGGCGACGCAAAGACGCTTGTCATCCACCCGGCATCGACCACTCATCAACAGCTGAGCGACGAACAGCTGACCGCGTCGGGTGTGGCCGCCGACACCGTACGAATATCGGTGGGTCTGGAAGACCTGGACGACATCCTGTACGACCTCGACCAGGGTCTGCGTGCTGCAACCGGCAGGGGGAGGAACCGATGAGCCAGCTCACAGGATCGACCGACTGGACGCCGCCGTCGGCGCGCGAGCGCAAGGCCATCATGGACAGAACGCGCGCGGTCGCCATGGTCGGTGTGTCTTCGAAGCGGTCGCGTGCCTCCAACTTCGTCGCCACGTA
>JAGQSP010000726.1 GCA_020439485.1 Acidimicrobiales bacterium
ACGCGGCCCTGTTGCGTTTGGCCGCTGGCGGTTTCAGAGACATGACCCGCATCGCGGCCGGGCACCCGGCCATCTGGCCGGACATCTGTGTCGAGAACCAGTCGGCCATCGTGGGTGTCATCGATGCGCTGGTGGGCGAACTGCAGGCNNCTCAAGCTCAGCGTCGCCCAGTCCGATCGCAACGCGATCTTCGAGTCGCTGAACAAGGCCAGGGCGGCCCGCACCAACCTGCCGTCTTCGGCCCCGCCGGCCGAGAACCTGGCCGAGATGCGCATTCCGATTCCGGATCGACCGGGCGCAGCTGCCGAGGTGTTCACCCTGGCCGGCGAGCTGCTGGTGAACGTCTACGACTTCGAGGTTGCCCACTCACCCGAGGGCGACTTCGGCGTGATGGTGATGGTGATCGCCCTCGATCAGGTCGATCTGTTCAGGGGTGGCCTGATCGCCCGTGGGTTCCGCCCGGGCGTGCGGAGCCTGGCATGACGGGTACTCGAGGTCTGCCTACAGGCGGGCCAGGTAGCTATCGGGTGCTGCCTGTGTTCCGGCCCATCGACACGGTGGCCCACCTGCCCGGCTCGAAGAGCATCACCAACCGGGCCCTGTTGCTGGCGGCGCTGGCCGAGGGCACAAGCGTGCTGAAAGGGGTGCTGTTCGCCGACGACACCGAGGCCATGCTCGACGCCGTCGCCAGGCTGGGTGCAGATCTCGACATAGACCGCGCCGGCTGCACGGTGAGCGTCACCGGCATCGGAGGTTTGGCGTCGTCGCGGCCCCAGCACGCCGAGCTGTTCGCCAACCAGAGCGGCACCACCAGCCGGTTCTTATTGCCGGTGCTGGCCGCGTTGCCCGGCGTGTGGACATTGGACGGTGACCCCCAGCTGCGGGCCAGGCCATTCGACGATCAGATAGTTGCACTCGAGCGCCTGGGTGGCAGGGTCGAAGCGCTCGGCGAACCAGGGCGGCTGCCCATGTCGATTCCTGGCGCATCGCTGGGCGGTGGTGTGGTCGAGGTCGCCGGAGATGCGTCCAGCCAGTTCTTGTCCGGCCTACTGATGGCTGGTCCGCTGTTCTCCCAGGGGTTGGTGCTGCGCGTCGGCACCGAGTTGGTCAGCCGTCCGTACGTGGATATGACCGTGGCGGTGATGAGAGCCTTCGGCGCCGATGTGACCGATTCGGGCCCGCATGGCACCGAGTGGATCGTGGCTGCCGGCGGTTACTGCGGCACCGACTACGAGGTCGAGCCAGACGCATCGGCCGCGTCGTACGCTTTCGCTGCCGCTGCGGTCACCAGGGGACGGGTAGCTGTGCCCGGGCTGTCGCACCGGTCGTTGCAGGGCGATGTCGGCTTCGTCGACGTGTTGGCCCAGATGGGTGCAACCGTCATCGACGACGGCACATCGATAGTGGTCGATTGCAGCGACGAGGACGCCGCCTATCTGGAGGGTGTCGACGTCGACATGTCGCAGGTGTCCGACACCGCTCAGACCCTGGCCGTGGTGGCGGCGACGGCCGAAGGGCCGACCTGTATGTCGGGCATCGGGTTCATCAGGCGCAAGGAGACCGACCGCATCTCTGCGGTGGTCACCGAGTTGAACCGTTTGGGTGTCGAGGCCACAGACGATGGTGACGGGCTCACCGTGGTGCCGGGTGACGTCACGCCGGGTGTGGTTCAGACCTACGACGACCACCGCATGGCCATGAGCTTTGCCCTCCTGGGCTTGGTGAACAGCGGTATCGAGATCGCAAACCCCGACTGCGTGCGCAAGACCTTCCCGGGCTATTGGGGTTTCCTCGAAGGGCTCGGCGTGTCGACCTCGCGCATCGTCGCCGTTGACGGACCAGCGGGGTCGGGCAAGTCGACGGTGTCGCGAGCGGTGGCCCAGGCGCTGGGCGTCGACCACTTCGACACCGGAGCCATGTATCGGGCGGTCGCATGGGCCACCCTCGACCGGGGTATAGACCCCAACGATTCCGAGGTGGTTGCGGCAATGGCGCGCACCCTGGTCATCGACGTAGGGCAAACGGTCACCGTCGACGGCGTCGACGTGACCAGGGCCATTCGAACACCTGAGGTCACCGCTGTGGTCTCGACCGTTTCGGCGGTGCCAGCCGTACGGCGAGAGCTGGTGCAGCTGCAACGCCGCTTTGCCCTCGACCGCGACGGCTGTGTGCTGGAGGGTCGAGACATCGGCACGGTGGTGTTTCCCGACGCTCCGATCAAGATCTACCTGACCGCCCGTGTGGACGTGCGGGCCAGCCGTCGCCTGGCCGAGATGCAGGCCAAGGGCCTCACCGGCCCCGACGCAGCCACCCTCGACGAGATCGCGGCCGACATCGAACGCCGCGACCTGGCCGACAGCAGTCGCAAGGACAGCCCGCTGCGCGCCGCCGACGACGCGGTCACGATCGACACCAGCGACCGCACGGTGGAAGATCTGGTGTCAGAGATCGCCAGCCGCGCCCGGGCTATCTGGGCCAAGCAAGAGGAGCCGAACCAGTGAAGGTCGATTCCGACGGTGTGTACCG
>JAGQSP010000727.1 GCA_020439485.1 Acidimicrobiales bacterium
GTGGCCAGAACGGTCGAAGGTCAGCTTCGGGGCCGCGCCATGTCGGTGATGGGTGGCATCTCACGCCTGGGTTTCTTCATCGGCCCACCGTTGGGTGGTGTTCTCACCGATCAGATCGGGTTCAGGGCGACCTTTGCGATCACCGGTTTGGTGTTCATCTGCGGCGCGATCCCGATTGCATTGCTCGGCCACGAGAGGCGTACGCGCGAAGCAGCCCCGGTCGAGAGCGAGGGTCGGCTGCTCGAGACCCTGCGACCGTACTGGCGCCACCTGGCGAGGTCTTCGGTGGGCCCAGCTCTGATCATCGCGGCCAGGCGCGGGCGGCTGATCGTGATACCCCTGATCGCCGACGATCTGGGGCTGTCGGCTACAGCGGTCGGGCTCATCGTGGCCGTCGGAACGGGCGCAGACCTGCTGTTGTTTCCGGTGTCGGGTTATGTCATGGATCGATTCGGCAGGCTCTATGCGACCATTCCTGCCTTTGGGATGATGGCCGTCGGGCTACTGATCCTGGGCACGGTCGACAGCGCGGCGGGCGTCACGCTGGCAGGGGCGGTCATCGGGGTGGGCAACGGGATGAGTGCAGGCACCCTGCTTACGCTTGGCAGCGACCTGGCACCGCCCGACATTCGTGCCGCCTTCTTGGCGGGCTTTGGGTCGCTGCAGGACCTCGGGGGTGTACTGGGGCCAATCATCGTCGGCTGGTCGGCCGACGCCATCGGCCTCGAGGCTTCGGCGATCGCCTTGGCGGTGGTGCTGTTTGCGGCGATCTTCCATTTGGCTTTCGTCGTGGGCGAAACCCGCGACATTACCCACTGACTATCCCCTCACGATGTACAGGTTGGCTCGCCACCTGAGCCACAGCTGCCAATAGTCGAGATCGCCGGGAGGTTCGGGATAGTTCTCGAAGCTCTCCGGGTAGATCGTGTCGGCGGCCTCGAACTGGATGGGGGCGTCGTTGTCGCTGACGGTGAAGTCCTCGTCGCTGGCGATGCGCAGGCCGGGAGCCACCATGTTGCGGCGACCGGTCGAGCCAGGCGTTGGCGGCCTGGGGTCGAGCAGCGGAATCTTCTTGCCCGAATAAGACGACAGGACGGGCATGGTGAACGCGATCGGCTGCGACTCGAGACCCTTCTTGGTCGAGCTATAG
Organism: Acidimicrobiales bacterium; assembly: GCA_020439485.1. Classification (GTDB taxonomy): domain Bacteria; phylum Actinomycetota; class Acidimicrobiia; order Acidimicrobiales; family Poriferisodalaceae; genus JAAETH01. The sequence continues at coordinate 1,151 of JAGQSP010000727.1, forward strand.
AGCGTCTCGAGCGCGGTTCGGGTTGCCTTCGAAGCAGCCATCCCCGCAACCGGACCGCCCTCCGCTGTGAACCCTGCACCTGCTGCAGACGACAACGCCGTGATCCCTGCAGCAGCGGCTCCGTCGACCTCTGACCACACCTTGGTCCACAGTTCGCTGGTGGCCTTGGCCCGCTCGGCAAACACCGCAACCGCATAGATCAGCTGGCCGTGAACCTCGGCTTCCTGATCGGATTCGAGGGGTACGGGCCGTTGCACGACAACAGTGCGTTCCTTCTTGGCGAAGTCGAACTCGAGCCACTTGCCATCGAAGGGATCGAGAGCCGAGTTCTTGTTCGACCTCAGCTGTTTGAGCTGGTCGGCGTCGAATTCCTTGTGTAGGTCGCGGGTGATCTTCAGCCCCGCGCTCTTTGCCCCCGGTGCGGCCGATGTCGTGCCGACCTTTTGGTCTCCGTTGATCTGCACGGTCAGGTGCGACGTCTCGGGTACGCCGTTGCGCACCAGGCGAAGCACGATGTACAGGCGGCACTCGAGGTCCAGGTCTATGGCCCACGGAACGATTCCCGTCTCCAGAATCGAACTGAAGCCGGTGTACCAGGGGAACGAGCCTTTGGGTTCCTCTATCGAGGTCCATTCCTCGACCCGCAGGGTGTAGTTCCAGCCCTGCCGGCGGTACTTGCTGAAGAACACTCCCCCACCGATCAGAGCCGGGGCCAGAATCAGCAGCCCCACCGGTGCCCAAGGGAATTCTCTGGTGCCGGTTGACGACCCGCCCCCGGAAGTGGTGGAGCCGGCGCCCGGCTGCGTAGTGGCCGGCGCCGGCGCGGACGTGGTGGAGGTCGTAGTGGTAGATGTGCTGGTGCTGGTAGACGAGGAGCTGGTGGTAGTCGTGGCTCTGACCAG
>JAGQSP010000728.1 GCA_020439485.1 Acidimicrobiales bacterium
GGATGTCGCCCTTGACGGTACCGATGACCACCTTGCCGATCGGTTCGGCACCGGTCTCGGCCAGAAGCGGACGAAGCACCTCCATGGCGGCCTTCATCGCGTTGGCGGCCAGCAGCACCTCGGGAACGAACAAGATGCCGTCTCGGAAGTCGTCGCCGACCACCTTCATGCCCGAAACCAGAGCGTCGTTCAGGATCTTCTCGGCATCCCAGCCACGCCCCAAGAAGATATGGGTGGCTTCGACCAGTTCTTCGCCCAGGCCGTCGTAGAGATCGTCCTGCATCTGGGCGACCAGGTCGTCGTCGTTGAGATCTTCGAGGATGATCTCTTCGCCATCGGCTGACTCGCCGCTAGTCGCCTCGTCTGCCATCGAAACTCCCTGTTATCGCGCTGCACAACGGTACCGCCGGTGCGGCTCGACCACACTGACCCTTTCAGGGATAAGGTCGGCCTTTCACACCATGGAAATTAGGTCGCTGCACGTGCTTGGAGGCTGGCGTTGACCCCAGATGAGTTCAGAGAGTTCGGCCACCGGCTGATCGACTGGATTGCCGACTACAGGCAAACGGTGGGCGAACGCCCCGTGTTCTCGCAGGCCCAGCCCGGTGACGTCAAGTCAAAGCTGGGTCCGGTGCCTGAAACTCCAGAGTCTTTCGACGCGATCATGGCCGACCTCGACCAGGTGATCATGCCCGCAATGACGCACTGGCAACACCCCGACTATTACGCCTGGTTTCCGGGCAACGTGTCGCTGGCCTCGGTGCTGGGCGACCTGGTCTCGACCGGTCTGGGCGGCCTGGGGCTCTCGTGGGAGGCGTGTCCGCCCCTCACCGAGGTCGAAGAACATGTCTGTGGCTGGTTCGCCGACATTCTGGGGCTGCCCGACCCGTGGCGCGGATCGGTGATCGACACCGCGTCGATGGGGGGCTTCTTGGCGATGGTGGCAGCCCGCGAGCACGCGTCGAACATGTCGATGCACCACGGGGGCATGCGCGAGCTGGGCGCACCCCTGATCGTCTATGCCGCATCCACTGCCAACACGTCGGTGAAGCGTGCCGTGCTGACCGCGGGTTATGGCGCCCAGAACCTCAGGTTCGTGCCCCTCGACTCCGAGCAGGCCATCGACGCCTCGGCCCTGGCCGAGATGGTCGACGAAGACATCGCCCTCGGCCGCATTCCGGCGGCGGTAGTGGCAACGCTCGGAACCACCGGAGTCACCGCCTTCGACCCCATCGACGCCATCGCCCGCATCACCAACAAACACTCGATGTGGCTGCACGTCGACGCGGCCATGGCCGGCAGCGCAGCCCTGTTGCCAGAGTTCGCCGAGCGATTCGAAGGCATCGAACGGGCCGACTCGATCAGCCTCAACCCCCACAAATGGCTGGGCACGGCCTTCGACTGTTCGCTGCTGTTCGTTCGAAACCCCCGGCGGCTCACAGGGGTGATGTCGATCGACTCCAGCTACATACCATCGGCCGAGTCGGCGGCTCACGGCGACCTGGTCACCCAGTACCGAGACTGGTCGGTGCCCCTGGGCCGGCGCTTCAGAGCCATGAAGCTTTGGATGCACCTGCGCATCGATGGTCTCGAGGCCATACGTCAGAGGCTTAGGCGCGACGTCGAGAACGCCAGATGGCTGGGCCGCCAGGTTGCCGCGGCCGACGACTGGGAGCTGGTGGTGCCGGTTCGCCTGCAGACGGTGTGCGTGCGCCATCGACCGGGTGGCGACCTGTCGGCGTTGGCCGGCCCAGAGCTCGATGCATACACCGATGCCTGGGCCCGCCGCTTGAACGAGTCGGGGCGGGCCCTCGTAACCCCCGACACACTCGACGGGTCGCGCATGGTACGCCTGTCGATAGGTGCCATCCCGACCGAACGCGAAGACGTCGAACGTCTGTGGCAGAACTTGCAGTGGGTCGTCTCGCAGGTGCAGGACCCGGCCGGACAGCGATAGCGACATGAGACAGCAATAGCGACATGAGACTCAGCCCCCGTATCACCGCTCAGATCCACAGCCCCATCGGTGAGGCCTTCGCCATGGTGCAAAGGCGCGGCGGCAAACTGGACCTACTCGACCTGTCGCAGGCTGCGCCCAGCCA
>JAGQSP010000007.1:0-976 GCA_020439485.1 Acidimicrobiales bacterium
CGTTCGTGGAACGAGTGTTCCGGATCGGTCGATGGGCTTGCAGCTCGATCGGCCTGTCCGAAATGACTGTCCCACCCCCCGTGCACGATCTGACCGTACGCATCCACCGCAGTCCGAGGAGCTCGAATGGCCGCATTGCTCACCCACGATCCCATCGCCACCACGCCCCCGGGTGCACGCCCGCAGCTGCAGCTCGTGGTCGACAACGTTGGCAGGCGTGCCGTCGTGCCCGAGCCCCATGTGGTTCGCCGTCGCCAGCTCGTGGCCCTCGTCGTCGTCGCCGCGTTCGTCTGGTTGCTGGTAGCAGCGGCGACCACCACTGCGTCCTACCTGTTCGACGACGTACCTGCCGCGGCTGCGTCGTCGGGGCCGATCACCCACGTGGTCCAGCCGGGTGACACGGTGTGGTCGATCGCCCGCCAGCACTACCCGACGGGCGACATCAGGCCACTGGTTTCGCGGATGGTCGAGTCGTCTGGTCAGGTCTTGGTGCCGGGCCAGGTGGTGGTCGTCAATCCGTGATCGGTTCGGCGCGCAGGTAGTGCAGGAACAGATAGTGATCCTCGGTCAGCACCTGGCGCAGCTCCAGGTCGATCGGTTCGGCAAGGGCTGCACCGTGGACGATCCTCCTAGCGTCGCCGGCGACGACCATGGGTGCCAGCGACACACACATCTCGTCGATCAGGCCCTCTGCGGCGAGCTGGGCATTGAGGCTGGGCCCGCCCTCGGACAACACCACCCTGGCGCCCAGTTCGCCAAGCGCGGTCAGGGCGGCCGTCATGTCGACACGACCGGTGCCGGCGACTATGACGTCGGCCACCTCGGCCAGAGCATTGCGCCTATCGACGTCGGCGGCTTCGGAGGTGATGATTATCGGCCTCGAGTCGCCTGCGCTGAACAGCCGGGCCGCCGGATCGACGCTCAGCGAGTTCGACACAACCGCTATGCGGGCGACCGGCCACGCACCACACCCCAG
>JAGQSP010000007.1:1100-2668 GCA_020439485.1 Acidimicrobiales bacterium
CCGGACACTCCGTCCACTGTCACAGCTCCATCGGCCGACGCGATCATGTTGACCATCAACCAGGGCCGCCCGTCGTGGCGAACGCGCTCCATCCGGTAGGCGTCGTCGGTGTCGATCTCGATGGTCGGTGCCGGCAGGATCCGATGCATCAGGGGCCCTCCTCGGGGGTCGCCTCGACGCTATCAGCGGCTGTCGCGGCCGCTGTCGGCCGTGGATCACGCTCGGTGTTGATCCACAGGGGGTGTGGAGTCCTGTGGGTTGTAATCCACCGTTCACCTTCGCGTCATGTGAACAACCGGCGCTTCCTGTGGGTTTGCGCTGTCAAGCAAACTCGCAGGTCAGCGGCCGGTTTTTCCGATTCGGCGGCCAGTTGTCCACCAACCTGTGGACAAATCGGGTCATTTCGGCCCCGACACTGCCCGCGTTCTCCACCGGTTCGCGCCGAACCTGTGCACAACCGTCGCGGGGTTTGTCCACAGAATTTTCCCGTCTGTCCTCTAGGAGTCCACAGGCTCCGATCTCTAGCTTCTGAAGCCAGTGAGCAGCGGCCGGGACGGGCGGAACGAAGGGGTCGACTCGACTCGTTCGAGCAATCCCGGGACGTACGTCGTACTGGCGCCAGGCGCGGGTACGTTTGTCCATACCTGCCGGTCCCCGGCCGCGGCCACGGTCGTTTCTCGCACCGGCTGAACTCAATCGACGCAGCGCGCACAGCGCCATGAAGGGTCCAACAGACATGGCATTCGCCCAGAATCGTCAAGAACTCGGCTTTCGTCGCCACTTCACCATTGCGGGCATCTCGCCCTACGACGAGGTCAGCTGGGAGCTTCGAGACGCGCGCCTTACCGATTGGCGCACCGGCGAGACCTCATTCGAGCAGATCGACGTAGAGTTCCCGGCTGGTTGGTCGCTCAACGCGACCAACATCGTCGCCCAGAAGTATTTCCGTGGAACCATAGGCACCCCAGGTCGCGAGAGCAGCCTTCGCCAGGTCATCGACCGGGTTGCCGACACAATCACCGACTGGGGCGACGAAGACGGCTATTTCGCCGACGACGCCGAGCGCGACACATTCCGCGACGAGCTCAAATGGCTCTTGCTGCACCAGCGGGTCGCCTTCAACTCGCCTGTGTGGTTCAACATCGGAGTGGCCGGTGTGCCACAGCAGGCCTCTGCGTGTTTCATCCTCAGCGTCGACGACACGATGGAGGCGATCCTCAACTGGTACGTCGAAGAGGGCCGCATCTTCCAGGGCGGTTCGGGCTCGGGCGTCAACCTCAGCCGCATCCGCTCGTCAAAGGAGCTCATCAAGGGCGGCGGTGAGGCCTCGGGTCCTGTCAGCTTCATGCGCGGCGCCGATGCTTCGGCCGGCACAATCAAGTCGGGCGGCAAGACCCGGCGGGCCGCCAAGATGGTCGTTCTCGACGCCGATCACCCCGATATCGACGACTTCATCTGGTGCAAGGCACGCGAGGAGCGCAAGGCGCGCGTGCTCAAGGACGCGGGCTTCGACATGGACATCGACGGCGCCGACAGCGCGTCTGTCCAGTACCAGAACGCCAACAATT
>JAGQSP010000087.1:0-1640 GCA_020439485.1 Acidimicrobiales bacterium
GTGGGGCACACGTCGGGGCAGTAGGTGTAGCCGAAATAGATCATCACCACATCGCCCTCGAAGGGGCTGAGGCTGGCCGGCTGGCCGTCGTCGAACAGCAGCCCATCGAGAGGAGCGGCGGCAACGTCGCCCGAAAAGGTGGTGCCGGCAAAGCTGTGCGGACCGAACATGGCGAACAGCCGTGGAAGTGCGAACTGTGCGGTCAGCAGGGCCGCGATGATGACGGCCACCAACAGCGCGAGCTTGAGGCCAAGGGTCTTGGCTCTCGAGGCAACAGGAGCCGAAGCGGGTCCGGGTGTGGTGTCGGTCTCGGCGGTGGTTTCCATCGTGATGTGTGTATCAGCCATAGCAGGCAAAGAGATGGGCGGCCTCATAGGCCAGCGAAGCCGCCCCCTTCGACAGGCGCGCCTCGTCTGCCAGGAGCCCCACGTGGCTCACGAGCTTGTCGGCATCGTTGGAGAGGGTCTGATAGCGATATTCGCCGCGGACAACGCCGTTGCCGTCGACCAGGACGAAGCCGGGATCGAAGGTGATGTCTCCCGATTCGACGCTGCCGATGGCGTTCTGGCCCGGCTCGACACGGTCGAAATAGCGGCCGAAACCCGAACCCACCAACGACTTGACCTGGTCCCACGACCCGCCGAGCCATGACCAGCGTTGACCGTCGGCACCCGTGGACACGGCGGCCTGCTGAAGACTGCTGGTGGAGGGCTGGTCTGCCAAGGCGATGGTGACCATCTTGAACTCGATCTCGCTGAGGTTCACCTCGCCGTCGACCCTGGAGAAGACGGCGGCCATCGTGTCGGGAATGCGGGCGCACTCGCCGGTGCAGTCGAGCGGCTGGAAGGTGTAAAGCGTGATCGAACCCCGCCCGGTTTCGCTGGTGTAGGCATCGCCGTCCTGATCGGTCAGCGAGAAACCTGGCGCCGGCCTTTCGCGGGGGAGCACCTTGATGGGCTGGATGATGGCGAACGCTATCGCCCCGAAGAACACCGTGGAGAACACCACGATCGGGACTTTCGCCCATCGGCGAAGGCTGCTTCGTTGGTTACCTTGCTCTGCATGCTGAGATCCAGGCCCACCAGAAGAGTCGTCAGAGCTGTCGCCTTCGCTGCCGCCATCTCGTTGGCCACCCCGCTGGGCGGGTGCGCCATCCCCGGCAGGCAGGTCGTCGACGGTCCGGGACTGGTCGGCACCTACACCGTCAACGGCGTCGACGTCGTCGGCTCGGAGTACTCGGGCACCGTTGTCATCAGGGCCACCGACACCGAGGACGTCTACGAGATCGACTGGCTGGTCACCGGAGCTCTGCTGACCGGCACCGGAACCCTCACCGGCGATCGCTTCGTCGTGCAATGGCGCACCATCGCCTCCGACGAAGACACCAGCACCGGAACCGGCAGCTACACCGTCGACGACGAGGGGAACATCTTCGGAACCCGATCGGTCGACGGCGTCGACGGCGTCGGCACCGAGGAGATCTTCCAGGAAGCCTGAGTTCTGCCTGCGGGGGTTCACGAGGTACCTCCAAGCGTCAGAAGGTATTCGATCAAGGACTCGATCTCTTCTGGCGTCAGCCGGTCTTGGTAGATGGGAAGCATCTGACCGGCCCTGAAGCCATCGACGATATAGGCGTTGGG
>JAGQSP010000087.1:1731-4035 GCA_020439485.1 Acidimicrobiales bacterium
GGTCGTCGCCCGGTGCCACCGAGTGGCATGCCGAGCAGCCGCCCCTGCGGTTGTCGTTGAAAATGGCCCTGCCCTCATCGGCCCCCGGTGGTGGCGGCTCATCGATGGCCTCCAGGAAGACACGCCGGCCGGCTTCGACGACCGCGGGTCCAGAGAACAGCGTGGTGACGGTGTCTCCCTCGTGTAGCTCCACGACCAGGTCGTAGCTTCCGGGATCGAGGTCGAAGTCGACCACCCCGACGGAGCTGTTGCCAGACCGGGGCACCGACTTGGATTCCATCGCCACCCCGTCGACGGTCACGACCACAGCGACGGGCTGGCCCACCACACCGCTGGGCGACGGTTGTCCGGTGATCTGGCGACCGGGGGTGTGATCGACCACGACCCGAACGGCCGCATCTGCCGAAGCGCCGTCGAACGGGATCAGCGTGGCCAGCCCGACCCCCAACAACGACAACATCACGACGGCCGCTGCGGCAACGCGGGTGCGACGTCCGGCCGGCATGTGGGTGGCGTCGGTGGCGGGGTGAAGACCCGGACTCTTCACAGCCAGCGCCAGGTCGCCCAACGCAACGTAGTCTTCGGCGACCGAGCCTTGGAACGCCCGCTGAAGATGCGGTGCCCTTTGCCCTCCGAGGCGATCGTGGGTCAGCTCGTTGCCGATTCCGTAAGCGCACTCGCCGGGTGCGCATCCGACGATCTGAACCGACTCGGCGCCACGGCGCATCAGGTCGCCGACAGCCTGGGCGTGGAACATTCCGGTGCAGCGAACCGCGACCACGGTGTGCTGATCGTCGCTGGGTACACGGTTGGTACGCAGGTGCCGCTCGCAGGTCACGACGACCTGTTTGCCCTGAGGATCGACCAGTTCGGCGGCCTGTGAGTCGAAGCCCGGAAGCTCCAGCGCACCGAACGAGCACGAGCCGAGGCAGATGCCGCAGCCAACGCACGCGTCGGGGTCGACCACGGCGAGGCCACGGGTTCCCTCGGTGTCGCCGATCTGCACCATCGACAGCGCCATGTAGGGACAGTCGGCAACACACAGATCGCAGCCCGTGCACTTGTCCTCGAGTACCTCGACAACTGGCGAGCGGTCTTTGAGCACCCAAGGCACCAGCGCCGCCGCGACGACCGCCGCGGTCATTGCCAGCACCACCAGGCCGGCCTTGCTGGAAAGCAGCGGGGGCAGCAGGAACAAGATGAACGGGTCCAGAGGCATCGCCGGTGTGAGACGGGCCGGGTCGGCGTGATCGAGCAGGTCGGCCGGAACGGCTATGGCCAATAGCAACAGGCCTGCGGCCATCAGGATCATCCAGTGACGTGGGGGAACCCACCGCAGGCGACTGCGCCGCAGGTGACGCCACATGAAGAAGCCGATGACGATGGTGAGGATGACGTGGGCGAACCACACGAACACCATCAGCCCCGAGCCCGAGCCGGCACCCGACCCGACGATGTTGCGGACCACGAAGGAGGCACCCCAACCGAAACCGCCGATGACCGACTGCACCGATTCGCCCAGAGCTTGGGCCCGAAGATCCCAGACCAGCCAATAGCCGGTGACCCCGGCCAGCCAGATCAGGACCAACGCTGTCAGGCCGGTGAGCCAGCGGTACCGGCGAGCCGAACCGAACCGGCCGCTGACGAAGATGCGCCACGCGTGCACGATCGTGGTCAGCACCAGCGCAGCCGAGGAGTACCGGTGGATTCCTCGCATCACCCGCTGGATCGGGTGGTTGGTCAGGTCCTCGACGGCCGAGTACGAGGCGTCGAAGCCGAACTCGAAGAAAAGGGTGATGTAGAGACCGGTGAAGGTCACCACACCCAGAAGGAAGACGCTGATCGTGCCAGCGTGGGGAAGAGGGTTTGCCCTAGCCGATCCGATGATGCGGCGCATGGGCCGCTCGAGGCGGTGAGCCAGCGACTCGGTGGTCGTCCGAGCCGCCGACCCACCGCCATTTCGAGCTTCTACCAAGGCTTGAATCCTGGTGCGTTGAGGTTCATGTTCACGATCTGGTCGACGAGCTGCGGGCCATAGGCGATGAGCAGCAGGGCGGCGGCACCGATGAGCCACGGCTTGAACCTGTCGAGCCAGGCCGGGGTGTTCTGGGCATCGTGCAGCGACTCGGCGATTGGCACCTGGGGCACCTCATCGGCGGGCACCGGCTTGCCCATCACGGTCCTGACGATGATCACGACGTAGGTGATGACCGAAACCAGCAGGATGGCGCCGCCGATCGAAACACGCAGCAGGTGGCCGTCCCAGCTCTCGGGTACGTACAGAGCGTCGCCCAGAGCGGTGCG
>JAGQSP010000729.1 GCA_020439485.1 Acidimicrobiales bacterium
GCTCGACCGCTTCATGTTCAAGATCGATGTCGGGTTTCCGACCGCCGACGAACTGCACGAGATCGTTGGGCGCACCACATCTGGTGCATCGGCCACACCATCGTCGGTCACCGACGCAGCCGAACTCCAGCAGATGATCGCCCTCACCAGGCAGGTTCCGGCGGCAAGCCACGTCACTCGTCACGCCGTCGATCTGGTAGTTGCCACCCACCCCGGCGGAGCTGGGGCACCGGGCGAGATCGCCAAGTACGTGCGAAACGGAGCCTCACCCCGCGGCGCCCAGGCACTGATGCTGGGCGCCAAGGCCACGGCCTTGCTCGACGGCAGGCCTTCGGCATCGGTCGACGACGTCCGCGCCGTGGCCGGGTCCGCGCTGAGGCACCGCCTGGTGCTGGGGTTCGAGGCGATCGCCGATGGCGTCAGCCCCGCCCAATTGATCGAAGCCGTGATGGACGCGGTGCCGGCGCCGGCCTCAGGGGTACGCGGTGCTCCTTGAGCCAGAGCTGCTGGCTGCGCTCGAGCGTATGCAGCTGAACTCGCGCCGTCCCCTCGCCGGGCAGCTGAGCGGAGGGCACCGGTCGAAGCGCCACGGTTCGTCGCTCGATTTCTCCGACTTTCGCGAGTACCAGCCCGGCGACGATTTCCGACGCATCGACTATCTGACCCTGGCCAGGCTCGACCAGCTGGTGGTGCGCCTCTACGAGGCCGACGACGATCTGACCGTAGACCTGGCCATCGACACAAGCGCCTCGATGGGCCTCGACGGCAAGTTGCGCCGCGCTGTCGAGGTTGCCTCCGCGGTGGGGTTCGTGGCCTTGTTGCGTCGCGACACGGTGCGCCTTCAGGTTCCGGGTGTGGCGCCGAGGCGCTTCACCGGACGTCGCGGTCATGCCCAGCTCGATTCGGCATTGTCGTCTTTGACCGCGTCGGGTTCTGTGTCGCTGCCGCAGTTCGCCAACCGGGTTCTGGGCAGCGCAAGGCCCCCGGGCATCACGGTGGTGTTCTCCGATCTGCTCGACGAAGACTGGGCCACCGCGGTCAGACGGCTGCCTGCCCTCGGCGCTGACGTGGTGGTTGTTCACGTCCTGGGTCCCGGCGAGCTCGACCCGTCTGCCATGGGCGACGTCGACCTGGTCGACATCGAGTCGGGCGACCGCGTTCCGGTATCGATGACGCCCGCCGCGCTCGAGCACTATGGCGGGCGACTCGCCGCATGGCGCGACGATGTCGGTTCGCTTGTGCGCAGCCGCGGCGCCGTGCTGGTAGAGGTCGACACCCGCGAACCGATACGCGACGTGCTGCTCGAGAACCTCAGGCGAGCGGAGGCCCTCCGGTGAGATTCGCCAACCCTGCCGGGTTCTGGTTCTTGCTGGCGGCACTTCCGGTCGTCGCCATGCACATGTTGAAGCCGCGCCGGGTCGAGGCGGTCGTGTCATCGCACCTCCTCTGGGATGCCGAGACGGCCGGGTCCACTGGTGCACGTCCCTGGCAGCGACTGCCGGTGACCCTGCCGCTGGTGTTGCAGCTGTTGGTGGTCGGGTTGCTTGCCCTGGCGTTCGCCTCGCCATCCATCGAACGCGAGGCCGCGCTGGCCAACCACACCGTGGTCATCATCGACGCATCGGCCTCGATGGGAGCCACCGACGGTTCCCCCGATCGGCTCGCCGACGCGAAGGAGGTTGCGCTGTCGCTGTGGGACGAGCGTCCCGAGGCTGGTCGCATGAGCGTGATTGTGGCCTCGACGGGGTCCAGGGTGCTGGCGTCGGCCACCCAGGATCGCTCCACCTACGAGGCGGCCGTGCGCTCGATCAGGCTGGGCGACGGCAGCGCCGACCTGGCATCGGCGATGGCGCTGGCAGAGGGCCTCGAGACGCCGGCCGAAACCATAGGAATAGTGCTGATCTCCGACGGCGGACACAGCCCCGTCGAGTTGGCCGCCCTACCCCCTGGAGTGACCCATCGCCAGGTCGGAGACTCCGACATCAACCGCGCGATCACGTCATTGGACGTATTCGAAACCGCTGAGGGCCTGCGGGCCACGGCTGTGGTCGAAGCAGCCGGAGGTTCCGATTCCGCTGG
>JAGQSP010000730.1 GCA_020439485.1 Acidimicrobiales bacterium
GGCCCTGAGCAGACACGAGCAGCGCTGCGGCGAGTTGGTCTGGCTCGCCCGCCCTGACCACCGACGCGCGTTGGCCGAGCTCGAGTTGTTTGGTCAGATGAAGGTGATGAGCTGACTGGTGGCTGCGGTAGACATCGCGAATGGTCGTGTTCTGCGAGAGTCGGGCCAGCGCAACGCGCAAGACCGGTGCTTCGACTCCGAATGCGACCACGAGTTGTTCGACCAAGAGGTCGATCATGTCGGCGAGGCCCATTTCGAGAATCGTCTCGATGTTGACGATGCTCCGGCTCACCTCGGTGACGTTGGTGAGGCTGATGTCGAGGGCCGCTGCCAGGGCGTCGTCGTGCGAGCCGAAGTGGCTGTAGAAGGTGGCCTGCGAGAGCCCCGCCGCTTCGGTCACGGCGGCGACATCCAGGGTTCCGGACCGAGCGATCTCGAAGTGAATCGCGGCCTTGAGATCGGCCTTTGTCCGTTGGGCCCGTGTGCTGGGTCGATCGCTAGGCGCCATTCAGCGCAGTCTAGGGTCGCTCTGAAGCTGGAGAGCTTCTCGCGCCTGCCTTGAAAAATCTGGAGTAGCACTCTAGATTTCGTCCATGGGCAACTCGATACTGGAAGAAGCGCGCCGCCTGGGGCCTTGGATTGCCGAGCGCGGCAACGAGATCGAGCAGGCGGGCACCCTGCCTCTCGACATCGTTGATGCGATTCGTCCCAGCCAGGCCTTCCGGATGTACGTGCCACCCTCCTTGGGCGGGCCGGGGATATCGGCTTGGGAGGGCCTGCAGGTCATCGAGGAGTACGGCTACCACGACGGCTCGGCCGGTTGGAGCGTCGCCATCTCGTCAACCAGCTCGGTAGCTGCCTCGTACCTCTCCGACGAGTACGCCCAGGCGATCTTCGGCGACCCGATGTCGATCACCGGCGGATTCGTTGGACCCATGGGGCGCGCCCGTCAGGTCGACGGCGGCCTGCGAGTCACCGGGCGCTGGTCGTGGGGGTCTGGCACCAAGCACTGCACCTGGATTGGTGGCGGCTGCATAATCGTCGACCAGGACGGCAACCCCACGGTGGGCGACGACGGGCTCATGGCGCCCTACGTGTTGTTCGACATCGAAGACGTGCAGTTCATCGACACCTGGGATGTGTCGGGACTGTCTGGCACCGGTTCGCTCGACTATTCGACCGACGAGGCGTTCGTTCCGCAGGGGCGCTGGGTGCAGTTCGGTCGCGACCTACCCAAACGAGAGAACCCGTTCACCAACTTCTCCCTGTTCGGAATCCTGGCACTGGGCATCGCCTCGACCGCGGCGGGCATCGGCCGGCGCGCCATCGACGAGCTGGTTGAATTGGCCGGGGCCAAGAAGCCTCAGGGCAGCTCCAGACCCCTCGCGGATCGGATGACGATCCAACACGATGTGGGCCGCGCCGAAGCCATGATGCGATCGGCCTGGGTATTCGTGGAAGACACGGTCGAGGCCGCGTGGGCCAACGCTTTGGAGGGCAAACCTGCCGACGCCGAACAGAAGCGTTTGCTGCGCCTGGCCGCCACCCACGCCACCCAGACAGCGGCCGAGGTCACCCAGATGATGTACCTGGCCGCCGGTGGTGCGGCCGTCTACAAGACCAGCCCGATTCAGCGCTGCTTCCGCGATGTGTTCGTGGCCACCCAGCACGCCATGATCGCCCCTCGTACCTACGAGGCGCCAGGTCGCATCAAGTTGGGTTTGGACACCGATGTAAGGCAGCTTTGAGGCGATGCCCATCTCGTTGCCACCACAGGATGATCCCCGCCGACTCGAGGTCCGGGCGTGGGTCGAGGCGCACCCCGATGCATCGGCGCGCGAGCTGGCCGAGGCGGGCTACGTCGCGCCGCACTGGCCCAGGCCATGGGGTCTGGG
>JAGQSP010000731.1:0-592 GCA_020439485.1 Acidimicrobiales bacterium
GTCGTCGCCGCCCTGCAAGGTCGGCGAGCCGCTCTGATGGCCCATCACGGCCTGGTCGCCGTGGGCCACAGCGCGGCCCAGGCCCTCGACCTGGCCGTCGAGGTCGAGACCCTGGCAGCCCAGTATCTGGCAGCACTGGCCCTCGGCGAGCCGCCAGAGCTGACAGACGAACAGATGGCCGAGGTGCTCGAGAAGATGTCCGCCGGACCCGGCTACGGAAGCAGCAGATGAGCACCATCACCTACGCCGACGGCGTCGTCACATTGATAGACCAGACCCGGCTGCCGCACGACGAGGTCTACCTGTCGATCGGCGATGTGGCCACCCTGGTCGACGCCATCAAGCGACTGGCGGTGCGCGGCGCCCCCGCCATCGGCGTGGCAGGCGCATACGGGGTGGTCCTGGCCGCAAAGCAACACCATCCGCGGCACGACCCTGACGGCTTCGAAGCCGCAGTGCGATCTCTGCGAAACGCCAGGCCAACGGCGGTGAACCTGGCTCGCATGGTCGATCGCGTAGCAGCGGTGGCCCGCCAAGACCCCTCTGGCGCCGAGGCCGAGGCCAACGCCGTGCGGGCCGAGGAACTCGCGGC
>JAGQSP010000731.1:643-3201 GCA_020439485.1 Acidimicrobiales bacterium
TGCGCATCATGACCATCTGCAACACCGGTGGGCTCGCAGCCGTCGAACGAGGCACCGCGCTTGCCGTTGTTCAGACGCTTCACGAGCGAGGGGTACTGGGTGAGGCCCTTCCTTTGGAGACCCGACCCCTGCTTCAAGGCGCCAGGCTGACCACCTGGGAGCTTCAGCGAATGGGTGCCCCCTTTCGGCTGCTGGTCGATTCGGCCGGCCCCTTCCTGTTGGCGCGTGGCGCTGCCGATGCGGTGCTGATCGGAGCCGACCGGGTCGCGGCCAACGGCGACACCGCCAACAAGATCGGCAGCTTCAGCCTGGCGCTGGCTGCAGCTCACGCCGGCGTTCCGTTCATCGTGGTGGCCCCGGAGTCGACCATCGACATGCACACACCATCGGGCGCAGATATCGACATCGAAGACCGCGGACCAGTCGAGGTGGCGTCGGTCATGGGGCACCCGACAGCGCCGCAGGGTATCGACGCCATAAACCCAGCTTTCGATGTGACACCTGCGGCGATGATCACCGCACTGGTCACCGACACCAGGGTCGTCCGCTTCGATCTCGGCCAGGTGCTGGGCTGATCGCCGCAGACGAAATAGTCGCTTGTGCCGATCCGTTCTTAACGTTACGCTCCGTTACGTAACGGAACCTAACTCCCCTGCCGAGGAGCACCCATGAGCAGCAAACACGAAGCCCAAACTCTGAGCCGGTACGCGGCGGTCGTGAGCCTGCGTCTGCTGCCCGACTGGTTGGCCCTCGACCGGGCCCAGCGCCAGGCCAAGGCCGCGCTGCTCTACGACGTCGTCGACCGATACAGCGGCGACGTCGACGTCACCTGGTTCGACGCCGACGCCCTGGGCACCGGATACTCCGACTGGGTGCTTTGCGCATTCGATTCGCTCGATCGTTATCACTCGCTTTGGGAGGAACTGCGCGATCTCGAGTTCTTCCATCACCCATACGCCGAGATCGTCAGCGTTCAGCTGGGGTTGGCCAACGGATACAAACGATTCGAGGCCGGTGCGCTGTGAGCGGCTCGCGCATCGGTCGGCCCAGGCTGGCAGAGGTAGACGAAGCCATCGGCTCGGCCACCCAGAGCCTGCTGGCCGAGGTCGGCTATTCAGACCTCACCATCGACGAGGTGGCCCGCCGAGCCGGCGTGGGCAAACCGACGGTCTATCGCCGGCACGCATCCAAGGCCCAACTGGTCGCATCGGTGCTGCACAGGTCGCTCGAGCACGCCAACCCCGAAACTCCCGACACCGGCGACCCGGCCCTCGACCTGCGCCAGCTCCTGACAAACCTGGCCAGGGCTCTCACTCAGACGCTGTTTGGCCCGGCGGTGGTCGAGGTGATCGCACCGGCGAGGCACAACGCTGACCTCGAGGCGCTCTTCGACACCGTGACGTCCGAACGACGGCGTCTGATGCACTCGGTTCTGGCAGACGCGCACCGGTCGAGCCGGCTGCGGGCCATCGACGTCGAAACGGCGGTTGACATGACCCTGGGTGCCATCTACTTCAGGTTCATGTTCTCCAAAGGCCCGCTCGACGCCGACTTCATCGACGGGCTGGTGTGGTCGGTTGTTCGCGACGACCCGGCAGTTCAGCGATGACAGCAGACGACCATCCTGCGGTTCACGCGCTTCACGTCAGCGACGAGCACACCTTCTCCAAGCGCGCCGTCGACTCCGCTGAGCTGTTGGCCGGTATCGGAGTCATCGGCGATGCGCATGCCGGGCCGACAGTGAAACATCGATCGAGGGTGCGTGCCGATCCAACGCAGCCCAATCTGCGCCAGGTACACCTGATACCTGCCGAACTGTTCGACGAGTTGGCGGCGCACGGCTACGACGTGGGTCCAGGCGATCTCGGCGAGAACATCACCACCAAAGGCATCGACCTTCACCAACTCTCGACAGGCGCCATTGTCAGGGTCGGGTCCGAAGTGATCCTGGCGCTGACGGGCCTGCGCAACCCGTGCGGTCAGATCGAGAACTTCATGCCCGGTCTGCTCGGTCGGGTGCTGTATCGAGATGATCACCTCGGCACGGTTCGCCGAGCTGGTGTCATGGCGGTAGTCATCAACGGCGGGTCGGTGCGAGTTGGCGACCCGATCGCGGTTTGTTCACCCCCAGGTCCCGCAATTGCATTGAGGCGAGTCTGAGGACCGCGGCACGACCTGCGGACTGCAGCAGCACCGCGGTTAGATTGGTCGGCCATGACTTCGCTTCGCACCGACGCCGCATACGGTCGCGGCCTTGCCACCCGCACCCCAGACGGCACCATCCTCGACGCCTGGTTCCCCGTGTTGGGCCTGGGCCAGGCACCCGCCGACGCCGCTTCACAGTTCGACTTCGCCTCGGCGTGCACCGTCGACCAGCTTCGCAACGTCGAGGTCTACGAGGTCGCCTGCGACATCGCCAGCCTGGCCGACCCCATCGCCGATGCCGTCGACGCCTACCTGCGCCTGCATCTGCTGTCCAACCGCTTCGTCCAGCCGCGAACCATCAACCTCGATGGCATCTTCGGCATCCTCAACAACGTCGCATGGACCACCGCCGG
>JAGQSP010000088.1:0-2819 GCA_020439485.1 Acidimicrobiales bacterium
CGGGCTGGTCACAAAGTCGGGTCTCATCGTCGGCATGGGCGAGAGCACCCAGGAGGTCGAATCGGCCCTGGCCGATCTGGCCGCCATCGGATGCGACATCGTCACCATCGGCCAATACCTGAGGCCTACGACCAACCACCTTCCGGTGCACCGCTGGGTCGAGCCCGCCGAGTTCCAGCTCTATCGCGAGCTCGGGGCGAAGCTGGGCATTGGCCACGTCGAGGCCAGCCCGCTGACACGCTCGAGTTATCACGCCGGCTCGGCTGCGCGCTCGGTCTCCGCCTGACGCCCAGCGGTTGCGCTGTGTAATCGGTCACCACGCTGCCAGTTGTTCAGTGGGCGATGGCGATCCCGCTCTGGCGCCGACTAGCGTGCAGGATCTAAAGGGCCGTCGAACGCACAGAGTGGTCGACAGACGTACGCACACGACATAGAGTGGTCGTCACTCGCTCGATCCACGTGATGATCGGGCATCCGGGAGCAGGTGGAGAGGAGATGACGGTGCGGAAGTATCGAATTGGGGTACGCAGATCGTTCGTCGCGTTGTTGGTGCTCGCAGGCGCGATCGCCCCGGTTTCTCCCGCCGCGGCCGCCACCGGGTCTATCTCGTTCGATTCGCCTTCTACCAACGTCGCCGAAGACGTCGGTTCGATCTCGATCGGGCTCAGCCGCACCGATACAACCGATGAGGTCACCGTCGACTACGTGGTCAGCGGCGCCAACTCGTCCGACTTCACCATCGCCACCGGCACGGCCAGCGGCACCATCACATTCCCCGCCGGTGCCGCGACTGCCTCTATGGCGGTGTCGATCAACGACGACCTGATCGGCGAGGGCGGCACCGAGACCTTCACCATCCAGCTCCAGAACCCACAGAACATCACCAGCCCGGGCGACGCCTACACCCTCGGCCAGGCCACGAATCAGCTGGGCATCACCGACGACGGCGATGCCGGCGCCATCGTGTTTGCGGCCGCCAACGGGTCGGTGAACGAGGCCGATACCGACGTGGTTGCCCAGGTGGCTGTGACCCGTACGGGTGGGTCAGAGGGTGCGGTCACCGCGCGCGTTCAATCCACTGGTGGCACCGCTACCGGCGCCGACTACGCCAACGTCAACACCGTGTTGTCGTGGGCCGACGGCCAGTCCGCGGCCCAGAACGTCGGTGTGACCGTCAGGGGTGACAACATCGTCGAGTCTCCCGAAACGGTTCAGCTGTCGATCACGTCGACCACGGGCGGGGCCTCGGGCAGCGGAACGCACACGCTGACGATCAACGACGACGACCAGGCGGGCACCGTCGAGTTCGCGACGGCGGTCGAAAAGACCGTCAACGAGGGAGCCGGTTCGGTGTCGGTGACGTTCAACCGTGTCGGCGGTTCGGACGGAACGATTTCCGCGCCCTACTCGACCACCGATGTGACCGCCACCGCGGGCAGCGACTACACGAGTACGTCCGGAACTGTCACCTTCAACCAGGGCGAGACCAGCAAGACCATCAGTATCCCGATCATCGACGACCTCGACTTCCTCGAACCCGACGAGGAAACCTTCAACGTCCAGCTGCCCGGCGACACCTTGATCATCAAGATCGTCGACAACGACCTCGTGTTGCGAGCCTTCACCGACGTCTACACCTCGCGTGAAGACACGGTGTTCGACTCTCCGTTCAGCGTGCTCGACAACGACACCGGTCCCACCGCCCCTGGTGTCGACCTCGACGTCGTTGCGTTCGGTACACCGACTCCGGGTGGTGTGCTCTCCAACATCGATCTCGCCAATGGAACGTTCACCTACACCCCGCCCACCAACTACGCGGGTGCGGTGTTCTTCGGATACGAGATAACCGACGGCGTGTCCAGCGCGTCGGGAACGGTTCGTATCAACATCACCGACGAGAACTCTGCGCCACAGGGCGTCGACGATCTCTTCCCACTGTTGTCACGCGTCGATCCCACAGTTCTTCCCGTACTCGACAACGACATCGACCAAGACGGCGACACTCTCAGAGTGGTCACGGCCACCCTCACGACGCCCGCAGGCAACGAGGTCGACTGCACCAGCGGTACCGGATGCTTGTTCACGCCGGTCGACGGGTTCATCGGTGAAGACACCTTCGGCTACACGCTTGCCGACACGAGCGATGTCACGGCGAGTGCCACGGTCGTCGTGTTCGTCGGCATTCCTCGCGGCTGCGATGCCGTTGCGACCCCCGGAGTCGAGCTGCGGGGCACGCCCGATAGCGATGTTCTGTGCGGATCCGAGGGCGACGACATCATCGACGGGCGGGGCGGCGATGACTTCATCCTCGCCGGTGGCGGCAACGACATCCTGGTTGGCGGAGAGGGCAAGGACCTCCTGCTCGGTGGCGACGGCGACGACGAGATCACGCCGGGGCCCGGCGAGAACGACGACACCGTGGGCGGCGACGGAAACGACACCGTCATCTACGAAGGCACCGCCCCTGGCTCTGACCCGGCAGCAACCGGCGCCGACACGGTCTTCATCACGGATGGATCGATCTCGATCGACACGGCGAACGATCAGGCTTCGCCGCCCGAAGGCACCGACGACGCCGACGAACACGAGTCGGTCGAGACCATCGTCTTCAGCGGCCTGGGTGGCAATGACACGGTCACCGTGCAGGCCAGCGAACGTGCTGCCATGGAGCTGAATGGCGGAGCTGGTTCGGCCGACCGCCTCAAGTACGACACGACGGGCCTCGAGGGCGTCACCAACAGCGGCTCTGTCATCAGCGCCACCGGTCGCCAGCCGGTCAACCACTCGAGCTTCGAGATCATCGAGACCGACCGCTTCCT
>JAGQSP010000088.1:2931-9758 GCA_020439485.1 Acidimicrobiales bacterium
GGCCCACTCGAGATCAATGATTCGGGCGAGATCGGTGACGACGTCTTGAACGTTTACGGCACACAAGCCGACGACGAGATCGAGATCCGCCCGACGTCGGTGCGCACCCCAGGCGAGACCGTGGGCTTCCGTGGCTCTGAAAGGCTCAACGTTTACGGCGAAGCGGGCGACGACGTTATGACCATCGATGTCATCGCCGGCTTCAGGCCCAAGGTGCTGTCGCCAGCCCTCATCGTTCTCGGCGGATCCGGCGCCGACACCTTGATTCTCACCAGCGAGGCCGAGTGTTTCGTGTCCGATTCGCTGTTGGTGCACCCCAAGACCGGTCGCACCGTCGACAGTGTCATCGTGTCGATTCCTGGTGTAGGCGACTTCGATGTCGCCGAGGTCGAGGTCCTGCACTATGACTGTGCCAACGAGTCAGGCACCAGGCCGCTGCAGCGCGGCTACTGGATCGTCGATGAGGATGGCAACGTCACAGCCTTTGGCGTCACCGACTTCGGCGACAATGTGAACCCCTCGGCTCCGGTCACAGGATTGGCCAGCCGCCTCGACAAGCAGGGTTACTGGACGGTTGAAGCCAACGGTCGCGTCACCCCGTTCGGTTGGGCCGACGATCACGGCGACCTCGTCGACCTGGGTATCGAGCCTGCCCACCCAATCGTTGGTATCTCGAGTCTTCCCGATGGCGAGGGCTACTACCTGCTCGGGCGCGACGGCGGCATCTTCGCCTTCAAATCACCGTTCTACGGTTCGACCGGCAACATCGTGCTCGACCTTCCGGTCAAGGCGATGGACGTCGCGCCGGGTGGCAACGGCTACTGGTTCGTCGCTGCCGATGGTGGTGTGTTCGCATACGGGCCAGGCGCCGGTTTCCACGGTTCGCTGCCCGAGTACGTCCGCTACGAAGACCTGGCCGCCGACATCGTCGGCATGGCCGCTACCGCTTCGGGCAAGGGATACTGGCTGGTCGCCGCCGATGGCGGCGTGTTCGCATTCGGTGACGCGCCGTTCCTGGGCTCGGTCCCCGGAGTTCTCGGCCCGGTAGATCTGGCGGCGCCGATCGTGGGAATCGTAGCGACGCCGTCGGGTAACGGTTACTGGATCGTGGCAGAGGACGGTGGCGTGTTCACCTTCGGCGATGCCCCGTTCGTCGGTGGATTTGGCGGAACGGGAACCGGTGGTGTGACCGCCCTTGCCGGGTAACCACTGAAAGTGGCGCGACTGCTACGCAGAGTGTAATCTCAGTTGTGTGAAATCGGCGTGGCCGAACGGCGTTAGACAACTGATGGGTGGCGTGGATGGATCCGGCAGGCAGCGATCCGAGCACTCAGGGTGGTCGCGAGTCGCCGGAACGTGTCAATTTCGTGAAATCGAAGTAGCCGTGTGTCATCACAAGTTGGCATGGAATAGCATCGCCACGGTCCGTGAAATGCCCGTTGCGATGGGGTGTAGAGAACGATTTTCCAGCGTTTTGGGTATCGGTCCGGACGCGGTGGGTGAGAGTTGGTGAGGGAAGTGATGGCACGTAGGCGAAAGGCAACACCCGCTATCGGCATCGCGTCGCTCGTCGTGTTTGCCTTCTCGTTGCTTGTGATTGCGGCCTCTTCGACCGCCGGCGCCCAGGAGTTGTGCCAGGATCCCAACGATCCTCTGGTATTGATCCCGTGCCCGACGACGACCACCACGACCACTACTACGTCAACTACGACCACCACGACCGAGAAGCCGACCACCACCACCACTTCGACGACGACATCGACCACGTCGACCACCTCGACGACAACCACCACCACTCGTCCAGAGCGCACCACCACCACGCAGCGTCGCCCGGCCATCACCACGACCACCGTTCAGGAGCCGGTCACTTCCACCACGACGATCGTCGAAGCGACGGTGCCCGTCGACAGCACTACGACGACCACGGCCACCTCGGTCGGAGCCGGCACAACCGAGAACACCAGCGACATCTCGGGCGAAGGCACCACCGACACCGATTCGGCCGAAGCGACGACGACCACCCAGGCCAGCACCAGCACCTCGGTCGAGCAGTCATCTGACGATGACGACCAGAGCTCGACGGCTGCCGGCGGCGCCGTCGACGACCGCGGGTCGGGTCCTGTCCTGCCGGTCGACGCCGGCGGCTCGGCCACCGGCCTCGTGTGGGTGATCCTGATAGCTCTCAATGTGCTCATGATCGGCGCGGTGCTTATCAGGCGCCGCCTGCGGCGCAATGCCATGGTGGGCCTCGGACCCGTTTGACCGGGCCGCTCGGCGCGGCTCAAATTGTCTGGTGCCAACCCAACATCGCCCCTCACCCGACGACCGCGTGTTTGCCTCCCGCATAGAGCGGGCGCGCGCCCAGCTCGACAGGCTCGGCTGCGACGCTCTGTGCGTGTCGGTAGGCGCCGACCTGCCCTATCTGATCGGGTACGAGGCCATGCCGCTCGAGCGGCTGACCATGCTGGTGGTCGACCGCAGCGGTCATCCGACCTTGGTGATCCCCGAACTCGAGGTTGCTCGCGTTGAACAGCGCCCTGATGTGTTCGAGGTCGTGGGTTGGGGCGAGACCGAAGACCCGATCACCTTGGTCTCCAAGCGGCTCGGCAACGCCGGCAAGATCGCCATGGGTGACACCACCTGGGCTCGTTTCGTAGTCGACCTCGTCAACCACCGCCCCTCGGTCGAGTTGATGCGGTCGGCGCCTGTGATGTCGCCGCTGCGCTCGGTCAAGGACGCGGCCGAGATCGACGCGCTTCGAACCGCAGCTGAGGCCGCCGACCGGGTGATAGCTCAGATCCAGGCCGGTGACGTGGCGTTGGTCGGGCGCACCGAGGCCGAGGTTTCGGCAGATGTTTCGGCCAGGCTCATCGCCGAGGGCCACGACGTAGTGAACTTCGCCATCGTGGCCGCCGGCCCCAACGCTGCTTCTCCGCACCACCACGCCGGTTCGACGGTGATCTCAGAGCGAGACTGTGTGCTGTTCGACATCGGCGGAACGCTGGCCGGCTATTGCTCCGACATCACCAGGTGTGTGTCGATCGGTGAGCCGTCCAGCGAGATGGCCGACCTGTACTCGGTGCTACACGAGGCTCAGCGGGCCGCGGTCGGCATCGCCGGCTCGGGTGCCGACGTCACCTGCCAAGACGTCGATCGAGAGGCTCGCCGAATTATCACCGAGGCCGGCTATGGGAAGTACTTCATCCACCGCACCGGTCACGGCATCGGCATGGAAGAGCACGAGGACCCCTACATCGTCGAGGGCAACGATGCTCCGCTGGTGGCGGGCAACGCGTTCTCGGTAGAGCCGGGAATCTACGTTCCGGGTCGTCACGGAGCGCGCCTGGAAGACATCGTCGTGGCTGGCGACGGTGGGCCCGACCAGCTCAACCAGGCCGATCACTCTCTAGTGATCGTCGGGGGCTGACCGCCTCGTGGCAGCAACCTTCATGCTCCAATGGGCAACGGGTGGCTTGTTCTTCTTGTGGGTGACCACCAGACGGCGAGAGGTCAGCCTGGGTTATGGCTGGCTGATGAGAGGCACCTACATAATCATCGCCGGGCTCGGGCTGATAGCGGGTCTGAGGTGGGGTTCGATTCCGGTAAGGGAGGTTTCGGCCGCCGCGGTTGTGGTGGCGGGTGCCATAGCGCTGGCTTCGTCCATCGTGCGCCGGCGCGCGGGGGTGTCGGGGCACAAGGCCGAGCACGACCGGCGCACCGAACGAGTAGCGGCGATGACCGGCATCGAGCGCAGCGCTGCCGCGCGCGACGATTCGTTGCCAGAGTTCGATCCGCGGCTCGATCTGATCGCTCCGGTGTTGGGTGTGGTGGGCCTGGTGGCGGCGGGGTTCGAAGCCGAAACCAACACGGTCCTCGCCGTGGCGCGCAACCTGGCCGGAGCCGCGTTCATCGGGGCCGTTACCGACGCCATGTTGCTGGGCCACTGGTATCTCGTCCAGCCAGGGTTGAAGAGGGCGTCGTTGCTCGAGTTGGTGCGATATGTGGGCTGGACGTGGTTTCCAGAGGTCGTCTTGTTGCTCGTGCCTACCGGCATGGTCTCGGTGTGGACCGGAGCCATCGACGACGGCTACCAGGGGATTCTCGGCTGGTTCTGGGGGGTGTCGGCGGTGAGCACCATCGTGCTGGTGGGGGTGACGGTGGCGGCCTTGCGCGAGCGCTCGTACTCGGCGGTGATGGCGGCCACGGGCTTGTTGTATCTGGCGATTCTCACCGCGTTCGGCACCGATCTGGTGGCCAGGGCCGTGTTGGTCGGGTGATCTCCGACCTGACGCCGATGTTGGCGACGGCCGGCGAGCTCCCGGTCGACGACGACGGCTGGGCGTACGAGTTCAAGTGGGACGGCATGCGCTGTCTGGTTCGTCGTCACGCCCACGGGGTCGACCTGTTGACCCGAACCGGACGCAACGTCGCGGCTTCGTTTCCAGAGTTGCTCGAGTTCGCTCAGCTCTTGCCGCTGGACACCGTGGTCGATGGCGAGGTGGTTGCCCTCGACGACGCCGGCCGACCCGACTTTGCTCTCCTGCAGCGCCGCATGAACGTCGCCGCTGCGGCGCTCGACACCAGGTTGCTCGAATCGGTGCCGGTGTCGTTCTTCCCGTTCGATCTGCTGGAGTTCGACGGCCACGACCTGAGGGAGCTTCCCTGGCATCAGCGCCGACGGCTGCTGGAATCTGCCGAACTGGATGGTCCTCGATGGCGTGTGCCGCCGGCGTTCGAGTCCGACGGCGCCACGGTTCTGGATGCGGCCCGCCGTCTGTCGCTGGAAGGGGTGGTCGCCAAGCGCCGCGACTCGGCCTATCGACCGGGCGCCCGCTCGTCGGCGTGGCGCAAGATCAAGCTGGTGGCCCGAGACGAGTTTGTGGTGGTTGGGTGGACCGAGGGCTCCGGGAGACGCCAGCACACCCTGGGAGCCCTGCTGCTGGCCGCCTACGACGGCGGGCATCTTCGCTACGTCGGGTCGGTGGGAACAGGGTTCGACGACCAGGTACTCGAGCTCTTGCGGAACTCTCTCGAGCCGATCGAACGTCCAGACGACCCGTGCGAGCTGGGTCCACAGCGGCCCCGGGCCCGCTGGACCAAGCCCGAGCTCGTCGTGGAAGTCGCCTATGGGGAGTGGACGCGCGGGCCCGTGCTGAGGCACCCTTCCTTTTGCGGGATACGCCACGACCGACGGGCCAACGAGGTCGACATGCCGTCGACCGGGCGTCGCGAGAGGCTCGACTGAACCCGCTCGATAACGGAGATCTCATGCCACGTGCCATTTGGAACGGTTCGATCAGCTTCGGGCTGGTGACGATCCCGGTCAAGATGTACAACGCCGTGTCGCGCAAGTCGGTCAGCTTCAACCAGCTCGACGAGCGCACCATGAGCCGGATCAAGTACAAGAAGGTCTCTGCGGCCGATGGCTCCGAGGTTCCGGCCGACAAGATCGTGCGGGCGTTCGAATACGCCAAGGGTCAGTACGTTCTGGTCAGCGACGAGGAGATCCAGTCGGTTGCGCCCAAGGCCGGGCGCGCGATCGACATCGAAGCGTTCGTCGACATCTCAGACATCGATCCCATGTCGTTCGACGGCTCTTACTACCTCGCACCGACCGAGGGATTCGAGAAGGCCTACCGATTGCTGAGCGAGGCCATGGAGGACGAGGGCAAGGTTGCCATCGCCAGGTTCGTGCGCAGCAACAAGCAGATGCTCGCGGCTATCCGGCCCAACGGCGGCCGCATGGAGCTGGCCACCCTCGTGTACGCAGACGAGATGGTGTCGCCCCAGTCGATCCCCGAGCTGGAAGCGGTCGCCGACGTCGAGGTGACGCAGGCCGAGTTGTCGATGGCCAAGCAGTTGATCGCTTCACTCGAGCGCGATTTCGACGTCTCCGAGTACCAGGACACCCATCGCAATCAACTGATCGACCTGCTCGAGCGCAAGGCCGCTGGCGAAGAGGTCGTGATGTCGGTGCCCGAGGTAGACGACGGCAAGGTCGTCGATCTGCTGGCTGCGCTGGAGGCATCGGTGGCGGCGGCCAAGGCGTCGCGAGCAGGGTCTGGCGACGGCGTCGGCAGCGACGACGGCCAGCAGGCACCGGCCAAGAAGGCCACCCGCAAGCGCGCTCCTGCCAAGAAGCAGGCTGCCAAGAAGGCTGCCGCCGACAAGAGTGCCGCCAAGAAGGCCACCGCCAAGACCTCGGCGCGAGCCAAGAAGAGCGCGTGATGAAGCCGCATGGCTGATTCGGCCTCGGTCGACATCGACGGCCGAGTGGTGCGCCTGACGAACCTGACCAAGGTGCTTTACCCCGAGGTCGGCTTCACGAAGGGCGACGTGATCGGCTACTACAACGCGGTCGCCGCCGTGATGTTGCCTCACATCGCCGGACGGGCCCTGACCTTCAAGCGCTTCCCCAACGGCGTCGACGGTTCGTCGTTCTTCGAGAAGAACCGACCGTCGCACGCTCCTGATTGGATCGGTGAGGTGGACGCGCCGGGGGGTGTCAGGTCTTGCGTCTTCGACCATCGTGCTGCCCTGGTGTGGGCCGGCAACCAGGCCGCGCTCGAAATCCACGCTCCGATGGCCAAGGCCACAGCCCTCGACACGCCCACCATCCTGGTGTTCGACCTCGATCCAGGTGCGCCTGCAGGCATCGCCGAGTGCGCTCAGGTGGCGTTGTGGATGCGCGAAGTGCTCGACTCGGTTGGGCTCGCAGGCTGGGCGAAGACTTCTGGTTCGAAGGGCCTGCAGGTCTACGTCCCCCTGAACAATCCTGATTCGACTCACGAGCACGCCTCATCGTTTGCGTTGGCGGTCGGGCAGCT
>JAGQSP010000732.1:0-1079 GCA_020439485.1 Acidimicrobiales bacterium
TAGTCGAGGAACGACGCGTTGCGCAGGTGGCCCTCGTCGTCGTAGACGTACTCCTCGTTCAGCGCCCATCCGATGCCCTGGGCTGCGCCGCCCTGGAACTGACCCTCGACATAGCTGGGATGGATGGCCTTACCGGCATCTTGTGCGGTCGTGTATCGCACCACCGACACCACGCCGGTTTCGGGGTCGACCTCGACGTCGCAGACCTGGGTCGAGAACGCGGCGCCCGCTCCCCTGGCGTTGTGGCTGAACGTGGCCGATATCGGACCGCCGGTGCGGCCCCAGTTCTTGGCCAGCTCGGCCAGCGACAGCGGCGGCACCGAGCCGTCGACCTGCTGGGCTTGACCGTCGACCCACTCGACCTTGTCTACGTCGACGTCCCACGTCTTGGCGGCGCGTGCACGCAGGTCGGCGACGACCTTGCGGCAGGCCTCGACGACCGCCATGCCGGTGGCGTGGGTTACACGGCTGCCGCCGGTGGTGTCGTTGAAGCCCACGGTTTCGGTGTCGGCAATGACCGGCTTGATGCGCTCGAAGTCGATGCCGAGTTCCTCGGCGGCGAACAAGGCCATCGAGGCCCGGCTGCCGCCGATGTCGGGAGAACCGACCACAACGGTCGCGGTGCCGTCGGGGTTGACGTTGACCGTCGCTGTCGAGTTCATGCCCGCGTTGAACCAGAACCCCGTGGCCACACCACGACCCTGGTTGGGCCCGAGCGGCGCCGAATAATGGGGGTGAGCCTTGATGGCTTCGAGGGTCTCGACCAGACCGATCGCCTGGAACTTGGGCCCGTACGGCGCCTGCGTGCCCTCGGTTGCAGCGTTGGCCAGACGCAGGTCGATCGGGTCGATACCCAACTCGGCAGCCAGCATGTCGACGACGCTCTCGACCGCGTACCCCGAAATCGGAGCACCCGGAGCGCGGTACGCGGCAACCCGTGGCTTGTTGACGACCACGTCGTAGCCCTCGATGAGGAAATTCTCGACCTGATAGGGCGCCAGGCAGGTCATTGCGGCCGCGCCCACGGGCGAGCCGGGAAACGCGCCGGCCTCGAAATAGAGCTCGACCTCAGCGGCCGT
>JAGQSP010000732.1:1152-1738 GCA_020439485.1 Acidimicrobiales bacterium
GCACGGCTCATCACGAGCTTCACCGGCCTGCCGGCCTTGGCCGAAAGTGCGATGGCCAACGGCTCGAGGTAGGTGACCGTCTTGCCACCGAAGCCGCCACCGATCTCGGCCGGGATCGCTTTGATGCGGGTGATGTCCCAGCCCAGCACCTCGGCCGACAGGTCGCGCATGTCGAAATGTCCCTGGGATGAAACCCACAGGGTGCTTCGTCCGTCGGGTGTGGTGTCGGCCACGCAGGCGTGGGGCTCGATGTAGCCCTGGTGCACCGGCTTGGTGGTGAACCGGCGCTCGATGACCACGTCGGCCTCGGCGAAGCCCTTGTCGAGGTCACCTCGCTGAAGCACGTTTCGCTTGGCAACATTCGACGGCTCGGTTGGTGCAGGATCCACGCCGGCGGTGATCATGTCTTCGTGCAGCAGCACGGCTCCGGGTGCCATCGCCTGGCCGACGTCGAGCACGTGGGGCAACAGTTCGTACTGAACCTCGACCGCGGCCGCTCCGGCCCTGGCGGCCTCGCGGCTGGTGGCGGCCACAGCGGCGACCGGATGCCCCTCGTAATAGACCTTGCCGCGCGCCATGGTGTTCT
>JAGQSP010000089.1 GCA_020439485.1 Acidimicrobiales bacterium
CGCTTCAGTAAAACGTCAGCACTATCGAGCACTCGCTCAACACTGCTGACGCTTCACTTGCGTGAGCCTGACACGGGCCTGGACTACCGATTCGGTGGTGGAGGATGACGGGATCGAACTGACGACCCCCTGCTTGCAAAGCAGGTGCTCTAGCCAGCTGAGCTACAGCCCCTCACGGGAACCACGATGGTACCGGACTGTGCACCCACATCGCGCAGATCTGGCTCAGGTCGACGGCGTCAACTTCCGATGGAGGGGCATGGTTCGTCCCGCTCTCGCCATCCGCCGCCACTGGCACCGGTTGACCACGCTCAGCGCCGAGCGTGGGGAGGAGTTCATACCGATCGACCTCGAGGCGATATTGAGCAGCCTCCAGTTGAACCAACGCCAGAACCTGGCGCTGCTGGTGGCCTGCCACCAGAGCGCCCGACCCGTCCGCGTCAGCGCGTACGGGGCCTGAGCGAGGACCTGGCGACCGACCCTAGAGCGGGTCGGCGGCCTTGTCGGCGTCGAGCTGACGCCAAGCCGCATTCCTCAGTTCGGCGTCCGACCAGATGTCGATGACGGTGCGGGCCAACGCCTTGGCCCCGTCGACAACGGCCCGGTCTGCTGCCTCTGACGCCGCCGCAGCTGCGAACGCCCGCTCGTGAATGGCCACACCCTCGGGCGCCAGGGCGATGACCGGGTGAATCGAAGGAAAGTTGCGGCTGACCACACCCATGTCGGTGCTGCCGAACACGTTGCCCGTGGCCGGCCCAGGACGAACTGGGCTTCGACCGATCGACTGTGAGTTGGCCACGTATCGCTCGACCAGCACGGCATTGTCGAGCACCTGCGAGCCGATGCGAGGCTCGGTCATTTCGACCTGGCAACCGGCCGCCATGCCACCGGCCTCGAGGCAGGCGATCATCCGAGGCAACAGGTCCTTGACCGACGAGACCGACGCGCCCCTGCACACCCATCGGATCGAAACCCGCTCGGGAATGACGTTGGACCTGGTGGGCACCTCCTGGAACGCACCGTGAATGCGCTGGTCGGGAGCCATCTGCTGACGCAGCGCGCTGATGTTGTTGTAACCGTTGATCGCCGCGTCGAGTGCGTTGCGCCCGAGCCAAGGTGCTGACGCGGCGTGCGAGGCGTGGCCGTGATAGGTGACCAGCACCACGCCCACAGCCAGGGTGGTCATGCGGTCTAGTTCGCGGTCGCCCGGATGCACCATGAGGGCCGCGTCGACACCCTCGAACGCCCCGTCGTCGAGCATGAGCCCCTTGCCGTTGCCGCCCTCCTCGGCGGGCGTGCCGAGCAACCGCACCCGGCCACCGGCCGCCTCGGCCAACGCGGCCGCCGCCAACCCGGCGCCGAGACCCGCAGTGGCGATGACATTGTGGCCACACGCATGGCCGATGTTCTCGAGGGCGTCGTACTCGCAGCAGACGGCCACGATGGGGCCCTCGGAACCAGCATCGACCCTGAAAGCGGTGTCGAGCCCGTGGGCGTGCCGAACCACCTGCAAGCCCTCGGCCGCGATGGCGTCAGTGAGCACCTGATGGGCATGATGCTCTTCGAACATCAGCTCGGGATGTGCGTGTAGGTCGTGGCTCAGCTCGACCAGCACCGGCGCCAAACGGTCGACCTCGGCGTCGGCCCTGGCCTTCAGTTCTTCGACCGATGCTCCGGCCATGGTGCTAGTCCTCCTCGTAGGCGCGCCAGTCTTGGCCGCCTCCGTGAACGTTGATCTTCTCGCCGGTGACATACCCGGCCTCGGCCGAGACGAAGAACTTGACGACCCTGGCGATGTCTGCGGGCGTACACACATGGCCGAACGGCATTATGCGATCGAGTTCGTTGATGTCGTCGACGCCCACGACCGCCTTGGCCAGCCGCGAGCCCATGTCGGTGGCGACCAGACCAGGTGCCACCACGTTGACGTGCATGCCATGCGGCCGTTCTTCTTTGGCCAACGTGAACGCCAACGACTCCATGGCCGCCTTGCCCATCGAGTAGGGGGCGCCGTTGGCGCCGTGGCTGAGGGTGGCGACCGACGAGATGAACACCATGTCGGAACGTGGGTTCTCACGCATGTACGGAATGGCGACGCTGGCCAGATGGTGTGGACCCAGCGCATGGGTGGCCATGACCCTCTGCAACTCGGCGGCGTCGGTCTTGACGACGGGCAGGCCCCGGCTGGCGATGCCACCGTTCTGGATCAAGATGTCGAGCTTGCCGAAATCGGCAACCACCTGACCGACCATGCGCTCGTTGTCTTCGGGTTCGGTGACCGACCCCTGATAGGCCTTGGCGCGGCCCCCGGCAGCCTCGATGGCAGCCACGGTTTCGTTGGCCGCCTCTTCGTCGCGTCGATAGTTGACAGCTACCGCGGCACCGGCCTGGGCCAGCATCTCGGAGATTCCCCGCCCGATGCCACGACCGCCTCCGGTGACCAGAGCTACGCGCCCTTCGAGACTCATCGACTACCCCCAGACTCGTCTGACAACTGACCGCCGAACCTAGTGGCGTTGGACACATGGGAATAAATGACGCGACCAATCGGCTGGCAGTAGCGTCCCAGCGGGGACCTCACAAGGAGACACGAAAGAAAATGAAAAACCTGCTCGCCGAATTCCGCGAATTCGTTGACAAGGGCAACATCGTCGACGCCGCCGTCGGCCTGATCCTGGCGTTGGCGTTCAAGCCAGTGGTCGATTCGTTGGTAAACGACGTCATCATGCAGGTCGTCGCTGCAATCTTCGGACAGCCCGACTTCTCGGCGCTGTCGATCCACTGGGGTGACCCCGTCAGCGTCGACGAGTTCGGTCGCACGATCTATGACGGTGGCCAGATCTTCTACGGCAGCTTCATCAACACCGTGATCTCGTTCCTGATCATCGCGTTCATCGTGTTCTTGATGGTCAAGGCCTACAACAACTTCAAGCGGTCCAAGGAAGAAGAGGCTGCCGAAGAGGCCGGCCCCAGCGAGATCGATCTGCTGACCGAGATTCGCGTTTCTCTGAAGAAGTGAGCCCCGCGGCGGTCTAACTTGGGCGCTCCGCCACCGCAGGAGAGCCCCGTGCAGATCGCCGTATTCGGATTCGCTCCGACCATCGAAGCCCTGACCCATGAGCTGAAAACGACTCGCGGTCAGGGCTTTGCTTCTTACTGGATGCCCCAGATCTTTGGCCTGGATGCCCTGACGGCCCTGGCGGTGGCCGCGCGCGAGGTGCCCGACATCGAGGTGGGCACCTCGGTGATTCCCACCTATCCGCGGCATCCGATGATGCTGGCCCAGCAGGCTCTGACCACCCAGCAGGCCATCGGTGGACGGCTGGCACTGGGCATCGGCTTGTCTCACAAGCCCGTGGTCGAGGGTATGTGGGGCTATCCGTTCGACAAGCCGGTGCGGCACATGCGTGAGTACCTGAGCGCCCTGGTTCCACTGCTGCGCGACAAGCGAACGTCATTCGGGGGCGAGACCATCGTCAGCCGCGGCCAGATCGAGGTCGAAGCGCCCGCCCCGCCAGTGCTGGTGGCCGCGTTGGGGCCCCAGATGCTGAAGCTCACCGGCCAGATGGCCGACGGCACCATCACCTGGATGGTCGGGCCGCGCACCCTGGCCGAACTGACCGTGCCGACGATCGGCGAGGCGGCCCAGGCTGCCGGTCGGTCTGCGCCCCGTATCGTCGCAGGGGTGCCAATTTGTGTGACCGAACAGCCCGACGCGGCCCGCGAGCGGGCCGCGCGCGACTATGCGGTCTACGGTCAGCTGCCCTCGTACCGTGCGATGCTGGACCACGAGGGTTTGGGCGGGCCCCAAGACCTGGCCCTGATCGGAACTGCCGACGAGGTCGCGTCCCGAATCGAGACCTTCCGAGAGGCCGGCGTCACCACACTTGCGGCGTCGGAGTTCGGTTCGCCGGACGAGCGAGCGGCGACCAGACAGTTGCTGGTCTCACTTCTATGACCCGACCTGCGCGCCTCATATCGACCACCGAAGGCCGCAGCGACGAGGCCTTCGCTTCCGTCGACTGGCTCTTGTTGGTGGGCATCAGCCTCACCTGGGGTTCGTCGTTCCTGTTCATCTCGATGGGGCTCGACGCATTCGACCCCGGCGTGATCACCCTTGCAAGGGTGGCATTTGGAGCCGCCACGCTGGCTCTGCTGCCCAGGTCGCGAGTGCCGATCGATCGCGAAGACATGCCAAGGGTGGCCCTGTTGTCGGCGACGTGGATAGGCATACCGCTGACGCTGTTTCCGATAGCCCAGCAGTGGATCGCCAGTTCGGTTGCGGGAATGCTGAACGCGTTCATGCCCGCGTTGACGGCCGTTGTCGCTTCGGTGTTGTTGAGGCGCCCGCCAGGGCCCCGCCAGCGCATGGGGATAACGGCGGGGTTCGCCGGCGTGGCCTGCATCAGCCTGCCGACCATCGGCGAGGGCGACACCGCCTGGCTGGGGGTTTTGCTGGTGCTCGCCGCTACCGCCTGCTACGCAGTTTCGGCCAACATAGTCACACCCCTGCAGCACAAATACGGGTCTTTGCCGGTGCTGGCACGGGTGCAAGCCCTGGCCGCTCTGCTGGTGCTGCCCTACGGCATCTACGGACTGCCCAGATCGAACTTCGAATGGCCTTCGATGCTGGCCGTGGCAGCCCTTGGGGTCATCGGAACCGGCCTGGCCTACAGCGCATTCGGAACCCTGATCGGCAACGTCGGCGCAACGAGGGCGTCGGTGGTGACCTACCTGATTCCTGTCGTGGCGGTGGTACTGGGCGTGCTCGTTCGCGATGAGAGCATTGCCGCTCTTGCCATAGTGGGATGCTGCCTGGTGTTGACCGGTGCCTGGCTGAGCAGCCGGCAGGGTCACTGACCGGGCTTACCCCACTCCTGCGGATCAGTGCAGGTCTTGCTGTGAGATCTTCACGCAGTTGCGGCCGGCCGACTTGGCCTCGTACAAGGCTGCGTCGGCTGCCGCCATGAGCTTCTCGGCGTCTGCCATGTCGGTGGGTGCCGACATCACGGCACAACCGAATGAGGCCGTGATGGTGAGAATGCCCTGTTCGGTCTCGACCTCGATCAATTCGACCAGCTTGCGAAGACGCTCTGCCGCTTTGGCCAGCTCCTCTGAAGTCGCCAGCGGTGCCAGCATCACGAACTCTTCGCCGCCGTAGCGGGCGATGGTCTCCTCGGTGCGAGATGCGGCCTTGAGCACCGAACCCATCTCGCGCAACACCTCGTCGCCGATCCCATGGCCGTAGGTGTCGTTGACGTTCTTGAAGTGGTCGACATCGATCAT
This sequence comes from Acidimicrobiales bacterium, assembly GCA_020439485.1. Classification (GTDB taxonomy): domain Bacteria; phylum Actinomycetota; class Acidimicrobiia; order Acidimicrobiales; family Poriferisodalaceae; genus JAAETH01. Next base: position 5,287 of record JAGQSP010000089.1, read on the forward strand.
CACGACGCCCATCGGCTTGGCCAGGCTGTCGGCGGCACGAATGCGAAGCCGCATCTGCTGCTCGAGGATCTCGTCGAAGGCCCTGCGATTGGGAAGGCCGGTGAGCGAATCACGCAGTGCAGCCTGCTCGAGCTCGCGGTTGACGGCTTCGAGGCTTTCGCGGCGATCACGCTCGTGGCGCAGTTCGACATCGGCCGCCAGGGTCAACTCGATCAGTTGCGTCCTGGCGCCCGCCACGATCGCGGCCTGGTCGGTCTCGCTGACCTCGAGCTGCAGCTGGCTCGCCAGCTCGAGGATGGGCTCCTGCAGCTCGTCCAGCAGCTCGTCGGCCTGGTCACCCGTCAGCCCCACCGCGTTCGCGTCTGCCAAGACCTCGCGTAGCACGTAGCCACTGTCTTCGCCGGCCTGGAACATCTCGGCGATCTTGACAGCGAACTGGACGATGCAGCCGATCTGGGCCTCCTCGTCCGAGCTCAGATCGGACGCCTCGACGGCTGACAGTGCGTTCGTGAACAACTCGGGCAGCTCCCACTTGCGAAGGAGCTCCTCGGTGACGTCTCGAGAGTTGACCCCGAAGCTGCGGTCTTCTGCATCGTTGGTGGGCCAGCCGTGTGCCTGCTCGACCAGTGCCTCATATTGCTCGGAAGCCGATCGGGCCAGCAGGACTCGACCCAGGTCCGAGACCAACCCGGCAAAGAATGCCTCTTCCTGTAGCTCGGGCAGGACGCGGGCTGCGACGGCCTTGGCCGCAACCGCCGCTGTTACCGAGCGAACCCAAAAGACCCCCAGCCTGAGGCCGCCGATCTGGCCGGTAGTGGGCATCGTTCGAGTGATCGAAAAAGCCAGTGCGAGGGTGACGACGCTGCGGACGCCTACCTGAGCCACCGCGCGGTCGAGCGAGGTCACCTCACGCGCGCGGCGATACATCGGGCTGTTGGCGGCTGCGATGACCTTTGCCGTCAAAGCCGGGTCCATCGACACCGCATCGACGAGTTCGCTGAGACCCGCCTCGGGGTTGCGGTTGACCTCGAGGATGTGCAGCAAAACCGTGGGAGGCGTCGGGACGTCCTTGGAATTGACGATCTTGTGTATGTCGACGGCTGCGACCACAGCGCACTCTCCCTTCCACAAACGGGTCGGCACTATGGGTTCAGAGTTGAATGCCCCGATGAAGATTTAGGAAATCGGCTTCGGGCAACTCAGACCGTGACCGGAACCCGCTCGACCAGAGCTGACTCGACCACCACGTACTCGCCGTCGTCATCGGCCGACGCAAAGGGAGCGAACAAGGCGTCCCATCGCTGGCTCCAGAGTGCCGTTGACCGGACGGTGTCTGCCGCAGCCTCGCCCATCTCGCGCAGACCCTGCTGATCGGCCAACAACATCGGCACCAGTTGAACGACGTCGGCGTCACTGACGAAGGTGGCGATGTCGGATCCCGGTGAGAAGACCGAGCTGATTCCGCCGCGCTCGAGCGTCAGCGTCGGGGTCGCGACGGCGGCGGCGTCGAGAGTGCACTGAGACACCGGCGCTTCCCAAGCCGAGATCTGGGCGAGCGCCTGGCTCGACACGTGGGCAGGCAACTCGAGATGCAGCGCTGCGCCCGCCAAGACGTTCCCCAACTCAGAGTGGGCAACCCGACCAAACGAGTGCTCGACCAGGTCGGGGTGGAGGCTCCAGCCAGATCCGTAAAGCCGCACGGAGACGCCGGCCTCGAGGACCATGCGGGCGATGTCGGCGCCGCGATCATCGGGTTCACCGATGATCACCACACCGTCGCGCCGCTCGGGTTCGATCGCCCGATCGAGCATCGAGGGTTCGACGGCCGGCGCCAGCATCGAAAGGCGATAGCTGCCGTAGGGGGCAAGGCGTTGATAGACGGACGGATCGCACACCGTCGTGAGGTCGTACTCGGCCAACGCCTCTTCGACGTCATGGTGACGGGTGACGGCATCGGCGAACACGGTCGACGTGTGGACAGCTACGGCCACGGTGCCCGTCTCGGCGGTGGCCAAGCGAACCTGGCGAGCAGACAGATCGCCCGGGGTGGGAACGTGCACCAGGATGTGCGGTCCATAGGTGTGGAGGAGATGGCGCAGCGCGCCCTCGGCATCAGACCTGATGAACCCGGATTGGCCAACAGCCACCGGATCGAAGGTGATGACCTCGTGGCCCAGTTCGCGAAGCGACCCGACGACATGTGCCGACACGGCGCTTCTCGGATCTGCGGCCCCGCGGCCGCACACCAAAACACGCATTAGTTTCCTCCCAACAGGCTGTGATCTCGAAACGAGGCCTGGCTGGTGGCGCCGAATCGAGCGCCACCAATGAGTACCGCGTTCCAAGTCATGACGGGGTGACCAATCGAGAACTTTTCTCGCCTACCGTGCCCGGGCCCGCACCGAGGGTGACGAGTTCGGTCCGAACGAAGATCTGCTCGACCCCGTTCTGGTCGGGTCGACGGACTAGACCGCCTTCGGTGGATCGCAGGGCGGTCAGCGCCTCCGACCAGGCCGCAGGCTCGGGGCGACACGCATCGGGCAGCAGCACCGACTCGCTTCCCCAGCACCAACGCAAGCCGTCGGCCAGCGGATCGGGTTCCGAGCCGGGGCTCATCGGAACCCTCAACACCAGGCCGCCCAGGGTGTCCAAGAGGTCGGCCAGGTCGGGGTCGTGTCCGGTGTCGATCACTATCAGCTGCGGCGCCTCGCGATCGGGCGCTGCGTCGAGCACCCGATGCAGGCACTCGAGCGTCGAGGCCCCCTCTCGACCGACGACCACCACACTGAGCGACGGACGGTCAGGCCTTTCGAGGAGCCTGCCCGACCGGGCCCAAGATGCTGCCAAGCCGTCGGAACGACCCGCAACCCGCTGCCACTGGGCTATCTCGAGATCTTTCGGAAATGCCGGGGCCGGCAGACACGCCTGGGGCAGCCACGCCGGGTGCATGGCCCGCACGATGCGGTCGACATCTTCGACCCATCCTCGCCAGATGTCGGGCGACACATCGCGGCCGGGAAGCAGCCGCGACCGAGCCGGGCTGACGAATCGGCGGTCTACCCCCAGCGCTCGCCCGGAGGCGGTGTGAGACACCAATACATCTGCAACGCCGACCCCAGTCCAGAAGACGGTTTCGTGATGATTGACGACCACAACCGGCGGTCGCGATCGCCAACCGGCAAGGGCGAGGGTCATCTCGACCGCCTGGGGTTCGGTGTGCAAGAACACCACCTCGGCCTCGTCGATCTTGCGCCTCAGCTCAGCGGCCCGAGCCAGTGGGTTGGTCGAGGGTTCGACGATGACCACCTCGGAGTGGTCAGCGGCCACCAGTTGCATCTTTTCGGCAATGTCGAAGACCGGCCCAGGCGCAGCGACGTCTACCAGGTGTATGTGACCACATCTGGGAACCTCGCTGGTGGCGACGGAGATGGTGCCTCCGAGCTGAATCAGCATGCGCTCGAGGTCGGGGTGAGCGAACCAGCCTGGATGGTGGCGCGAGGCGAAGTCGGCGGCCATGGCACCAAGCGCTGCTGCCGCTTCGTGGCGACCCCTGACGATGGCTGTTTCCATGCGGACCAGCAGATCGCCGAAGGCCTCTCGGTGGAGTTCGATGCTCGCAAGCTCGCCGGTGGGCACGGTCACCGTTGAGAAGTCGACCCGAGGGGCTCCGACTTCAGTGGCCGAGCCCGGTTGAAGCGGGGGTTTGGGGCACAGCGGCCACCAGCGGCCGAGATGTGTCGACGAGACCGCCGGACAGAAAAGCGATCACTCGACATTTCTCCTCACAATCGCGCAGAGGGTGACCGATGGAAGGAGGGCCGACACGGATGTCGGTGCGAATCGCAGTACAGGAGGTCACAAGAAGTGACGCGAATCAATCAGAACATTTCGGCGTTCAACGCCTTCCGCAACCTCTCGACGACCAACAGCAGCATGGGTAAGTCGCTCGAGAAGTTGTCGTCGGGCTTCCGGATCAACCGGGCCGCCGATGACGCAGCAGGACTCGTCAAGTCCGAGCGTCTGCGCTCTGAGATCAACGGCACTCGTCAGGCCATCTCCAACGCTCAGGACGGCATCAGCTTCGTCCAGACCGCTGAAGGTGCACTCAGCGAGGTCCACTCGATCCTTCAGCGCATGCGCACCCTGGCGGTTGACGCGGCCAACACCGCGACCTCCGACGGCAGCGCCCAGCAGGCTGAAATGGACGAGCTCCTCGCCGAGCTCGACGCCATTGGCTCCCGCTCGACGTTCGCCGGCAACCAGGTGTTCCAGGACTATGGCACCACCTCGCTGACCTTCCATGTTGGCGCCAACAACGGCGCCACCAACCGGATGGCCATCAGCGACGACCTGACGCTTACCTCGGCTGACGTCTTCAGCACCGACATCTCTGGTGTCGATCTGACGTCGGACGCCGACGGCGCCATCTCCACTCTGGACAATGCCATCGATTCGGTCTCCGACATCCGGTCGACCCTCGGTGCTACCCAGAACCGTATGGAGCACACCATCGCGAACCTCCAGGTCGCACAGGAGAACCTGTCGGCCTCCGAGAGCCGCATCCGTGATACGGACATGGCCATGGAGATGGTGTCGTTCACACGCCACCAGATCATGGCTCAGGCCGGTACCTCGATGCTCGCCCAGGCGAACGCATCGCACCAGTCGATCCTGTCACTGCTCTGACGTAGTCTCGCATCGCGTCTCAAACGGCGGATCGCCCTTCTGGGCGGTCCGCCGTTTGTGCTTTTTGCACCGCCACGAGAAATTTCTGGATTTGTTTGGCACAAATGCTTGCCTGATATCGACCCCCGTCGACGAACTCCCTCGGAGCCGGACGGAATCGGCTCGAACACGTCACACGGAGGTGTGTGTTGAGAATCAACCAGAACATCGCGGCGTTCAACGCCTACCGGAACTTGTCCGGCACCAACATCTCGATGGGCAAGACCCTCGAGAAGTTGTCGTCAGGCTTCCGGATCAACCGTGCCGCAGACGATGCGGCCGGCCTCGTCAAGTCCGAGCGGTTGCGCTCTGAGATCAATGGCAGCCGCCAAGCGATCCAGAACGCCCAGGACGGCATCAGCTTCGTGCAGAACGCCGAAGGCGCCCTCAGCGAGGTCCACGCAATGCTGCAGCGCATGCGGACCCTGGCAATCGATGCCGCCAACACCGCTACCTCTGACGGCGTTCCGCAGCAGGCAGAGATCGACGAGCTCCTCGCCGAGCTCGACGCCATCGGTGCCCGCTCGACGTTCGCCGGCAACCAGGTGTTCCAGGACTACGGCACCAGCTCGCTCACGTTCCACGTGGGCCCCAACGCCGGCGCCATCAACAAGATGGAGATCACCGACGACCTGACCATGGCTTCGAACACCGTGTTCAGCGTCGACATCTCAGCGATCGACGTCACCACAGACGCCGACTCGGCCATCACCACGATCGACAACGCCATCTCGGCTGTGTCGGACATCAGGTCTGTTCTGGGCGCCACCCAGAACCGCATGGAACACACCATTGCCAACTTGCAGGTCGCACAGGAGAACCTGTCGGCCTCCGAGAGCCGCATCAGGGACGCCGACATGGCCCTCGAGATGGTTGCGTTCACCCGCCACCAGATCATGGTCCAGGCCGGCACGTCGATGCTTGCCCAGGCAAACGCCCAGCCACAGTCGATCCTGTCGCTGTTGGGCTAGGCGAAGCTCGCTCGCCGGAACGATCCCCTTGAATAGGGGCGCGCTCCGCCGACGGGAGACCAGCGGCTCGACCGGGTCCTGCACCCACCGGCGCGTGAACACGACGCCGGAGTGCGGAAAGCAACGAAGCATGATCGGACAAGCGAGGCAGAGTGCGCGCTGAGTACGTACGACAATCGGTGACAACGGCGAGCCCTGCTCGTCTCATCACGATGCTGTATGACCGGCTACTGCTCGGCCTCGACAGATCGCTGGCAGCACTGGACACGGGCAAAGACCCGTCGACGGTTCACGCCGAACTCGTGAGAGGACAATTGATCCTCGACGAGCTCCGATTCTCACTCGATCACGAGGCTGGAGGCGAGATAGCTGCCAACCTGCGTGACTTGTACGACTACTGCTACGAGACCATGGTCAAAGCCAATGTCGAGAAGTCGGGCGATGGTCTGGTGACCGTCCGCCAGATCATCGGCGAGCTTCGCGACGCCTGGTACCAGGGGGTCGAGCAGGCTCAGGCCTGACGACCCTTAATCAACTGCGACTCCGGTCGACCATCCCACCGAATTCGGATTGCACCGACCACCAAGAGGGTGTCGGGCCGAATCTAGGGAGGGAACCCGGATGCGCATCAACCAGAACATCTCGGCATTCAACGCCTTTCGCAACCTGACCACCAGCAACGCGACACTCGAGCGCTCGTTCGAGCGTTTGTCGTCTGGTGAGAAGATCAACCGAGCAACCGACGATGCCGCAGGCCTCGTGCGCTCGGAAGGTCTGCGATCGGCGATCAGCGGCACCAAGCAGGCCACCGTCAATGCCCAGGACGCTGTCAGCTTCCTGCAGACGACCGAAGGTGCCCTGGGCGAGGTGCACTCGGTGCTTCAGCGGATGCGAACCCTCGCAATCGATGCCGCGAACACCGCTGGGACAGACGGAACCCCCCAGCAGACCGAGTTGGATGCCCTTCGCGACGAGATCTTGTCGATCGAACAGCGAACCCGGTTTGCCAACGTGCAGGTGTTTCGCGACCTGTCGGCCGATCCGCTGGTGTTCCACATCGGCGTCGGATCCACCACAGGCGACGAACTGTCGATCTCTCGCGACCTCCGGCTCGACCCGACCATCCTGGCGGGTGGTGGTCTCGACGCCGTCGACCTCTCGGTCGATGCTGACGGCGCTATCGGTGTCATCGACCTGGCCATCGAAGAAGTCTCATCGATGCGAAGCGACCTGGGCGCAGCCACCGGTCGTCTGGAACACGTCATCGACAACCTGCTGGTGGCCCAGGAGAATCTGACCGCGTCCGACAGCCGGATCCGCGATACCGACATGGCGCTAGAGATGGTCAAGATGACCAGCAGCCAGATCTTGTCCGAGGCCGGCACCGCAATGCTGGCTCAGGCCAACGTAATGCCCCGCACCGTCGCACAGCTGCTCCAGCAGTGACCACGATGAGTGATTTCGATCCGGTGAAATACCACAAAAGCGGTCAAGGCGGCCCTGACGCCTGCCGATTGGAACTTCACCTCTAGTAGAAGACCTCAACGGCGATGGTTTCACCAACGGTTTCGTTCAGTGGAATAGCGTCTGGGCTTGACACAGGCGCATTGATCGACAGTCTCATGACGGTCGAGCGCGCCCCGATCTCACGGATGCAAGCTCGGCGTCAGGAGTACGACCAGAAGCTTGCTGCCTGGACCTCTATCACCAGCAAGGTCTCAGAACTGCGAACCAGCACCGATGCTCTGCGCTCGGTCAGCGACTTCAACAGCTTCGTCAAGGTCAAGAGCGGAAACGAGGACGCACTCAGCGTCTCGATCACCGGTACTCCCCCCGCGTCGGGCGTGAACGTGACCGTCAACCAGTTGGCCGCCAACCACCAGGTCGCCACCGGCGCCGGATTCGGGGCGCGCGACACCCTCGTGGGAGCGGGGTCGTTCTCGATATCCACCTCCGAAGGTGACATCGACATCACGACCGATTCCAGCACCACACTGGAGGGACTGGCTCAGCAGATCAACAGCGCCAACGGCAAGGTCACCGCCTCGGTCATAGAGGTGGGCATGAACGACCACCGGCTGCTGCTGACCGCCAAGGACAGTGGGCTCGATTCGCAGTTCACCATGACGAGCGACCTGGGCGGGTTTGCCTCGTCGGAGGTGCTGACGACCGGAGCCGACGCGAAGATCCGTATCGGAGATCCGGTCACGGGGCTCGAGGTCACCAGGTCCTCCAACACCTTCGACAACGTCATGGACGGTGTGAGCTTCGAGGCCAAGCAGGTAACCACCGAGCCGGTGCGCATCGAGGTCACCCGCGATACCGAGTCGACGGCCGATGCCATCAAGTCGATGGTCACGGCCACCAACGCTCTGCTGAAAGAACTCGAGCGCCAGACCAACTACAACGCCGAGTCGAACACCTCTTCGCCACTGACCAACGACTCGACCGCACGCGACATGATCCTGTCGATTCGCGACGCCATGAGCGAGGTCGTCTCCAACTCGGGCAACTTCCGCACCATCGGCGACATCGGCATCGAGTTCGAGCGCGATGGCAGCTACTCGGTCGACGAGACCAAGCTGAACGACGCGCTCAGCTCGGACTTCGAGAGCGTGGTGGCCCTGTTCGCCCGCAACGGCTCTTCCGACTCAGGCAAGGTGTCGTACGCCAACGCCACCTCGGCAACCCAGCCAGGAACCTACGGTGTGGTCGTCGACACCGCCGCGACGGCTCCGACGGCGGTGGGCAGCGTCTTCCAGTCGCCAGCTCAACTGCAGGAATTCAACATCCAATACGGCGGAGTCAACGCCCTGGTGACCGTGGCCAACGGCTCGACCCTGCAGCAGGCCATCGACTCGATCAACTCCGATCTCGCCTCGTACGGTCTCGAAGAGGTGTTGGCCGACAGCGTCGCCATCTCGGGCGGCGACGCGCTGCGGATCAGCGTGCCCGATGCGTTCGGGTCACAGTACGAGCTGGCCATCTGGAACGACTCGGCGTTCGGCCTGAACGCCACGGCCGCCGGAACCGACGTCGCCGGAACCATCGGCGGGCAGGCCGCAACGGGCAGTGGCCGCATTCTGAAAGCCGACGAAGGCGACCCGGCGGGCCTGTCGGTGCAGGTCACAGCCAGCTCGGACGATGTGGGCGCCGGCAACTACACAGCCGGCAGCGTCACCATCTCCCAGGGTCTCAGCGGCCGACTGGACGCCTGGCTCGACTCGTACGAAGGCGTCGACGGCGAGATCGCCCGGGCCCGCTCGGAGTGGGACACCCGAATCACCGACGTCAACGAGTCCATCACAGCGATGGAACAACGAATGGCGCTGCGCGAGGCACAACTGCGGCGCGAGTTCACGGCAATGGAAAGCGCCCTGGGTCAGCTTCAGGGGCAAGGCAACTACCTCGCCAGCCTGCTGCCCACGCTGAACCGATAGAGCGGACTCTGCATGACGACGTGGGATGACCTTCTCGACGACTACGAGCGCCGGATAGAGGCGATCTCGTTGGCGTTGGCCACCGACTCACAGGTGCCCACGCACGCGTTCATTCCGCCACGATCTTCGATCGCCGACCCGACCCCGCAGCAACTGCAGCGCTTCCAGGCCCTTCAGGCCAAGGCCGCCATAGCGGCGGGCTCTCTGCTGGAGAAGCTAGAAGCGACCCGAGGCGAGGTCGAGCACAGCCGAAAGGCCACCGTCGCTCATCGCGCCTACATGGTTGCCGACAGCCTGACGTGAGCGCTTGATTGGTCCCCGGCGCGGCCGACGAACCATCGGGAACTGAACAGCTCACGGACGAGCCTCACGCCGGCAGACTCACTCTGCCGAGGTCTGGTGCATGGCCGATACATCCGCAAGCCCGAGAGATCGCCTGATTGCCGTAGGCAAGGCGATGCCCATCGCCCACAGGTTCATGGTGGGTGCTGCCATTGCCGTTTTCGGATTGGCCGCTGTGCTGTTCTTCAACTGGATCTCCAGCCCCTCCTATTCGGTGCTGGCCGCCGACGTTCCGGCTTCGGAGCTGGCCGACATCACCAACGAGCTCGACCGCCTCGGCGTCGACTATCGGGTCGAGGCAGCGGGCACCAGGGTCATGGTCAACAGAGCCGACCTGAACTCGGCGCGGGTCGGGCTCAGCGCCGCAGGTCTCGACACCAGCGAAGACATGACCCGCGATGGGTATGAACTGCTCGACAACCAGGGCCTGGCTGTCAGCAGCAATCTGGAACGCATCAACGTTCAACGCGCCCTCGAGGGCGAGTTGGCCCGAACCCTTTCCGAGTTCGACCGGATCAACTCAGCGACCGTTCACCTGGTGATACCCGATGCCGGTCTGTTCGGCGATGGGGCGGCTGCCGAAGCCTCGGTGATAGTCGACGTGCCATCGGACTTCTCGTTGTCGGAGACCGACGCTGTCGCCCAGTTGGTGGCAGGCGCAGTCGAGAACCTCGACATCGGCTCGGTGAGCGTCATCGATTTGCAGGGCCGCACACTGAAAGCCGCAGACGATGGAGCAGACCCAGCAACCGCCAACGGACGCGACGTACTTCGCACCGTCGAGTTCGAGCAACGCCTCGAGCAGGACATCACCCGACTGCTGGTGACCGCGGGAGCGGGCGACCGCGCATCGGTGATGGTCCGCGCCGACCTGAGCTTCGACCAGGTCGAGTCACGCCAGGAGACCTACGACCCCGAAACTGCAGTCGCCATCCGCGAGAGCAGCGTCACCGAGACCTTCACCGGACCCGGTTCGGCTGCCCCTGGAGGCGTGACAGGCGTCGACGGCGTAAACCCCGACGGCACTGACGACACCAGCACGATCGACTACGAGAAGCAGGAACTGGCCACCGAGTACGGGATCAACAACGTCATCACCAACACGGTCAAGGCGCCAGGCGATGTCGAAGCTCTGCACGTCGGCATCGTGGTGGATGACGGCACGCTGACCGGCAACCCTGTTCCAAGCCCCGAGGCCCTCCAATCCCTGATCGCGGCCAGCATCGGCATCGTTCCAGAGCGCGGCGACACCATCGTGGTGACGGCCGCACCGTTCGCCGTGCCAGAAGAAGGCACCGCCGACCCGCTCACCACAGCCCAGGCCCCGGCCTCGAGCATGTTCGACCTGATACCCCAGGTGGCGGGCGCGCTGGCCCTGCTGATCGCGGCCGTGGGGCTGATATTGGTGGGCCGCAAGCGCACGAAGCCTTCCGAGGATGCCATCGAACTGGCTGAGGGAACGCCGGCACCGGCGTTGGCAGCTGCGGTCGCCGGCGAACTGGGCGAGACCAGCATCGATCGCGACAGCGATGACACCTCGGTGCGCACCGAGGTTCTGGACCTGGTGCAGCGCCAACCCGAAGACATCGCCACCCTGCTGCGTGGCTGGCTGGCTGAGGGCTAGACGAGATGACCGAACTGGCCGAGATGACGGCGCGTCAGAAGGTGGCCGCCTTCCTGATAGCCGTCGGACCCGAGCGGGCCGCGACGATCCTGGCGTTCATGGACGAGACCGAGGTGGAGGCCGTCGCCCAGGAGATATCGCGCCTTGGTCGGGTACCTTCCACCACCCTCGACGGCGTGCTCGACCAGTTCTACAGCGATGCGATAAGCGGCAACGTGAACTCGGTCGGCGGCATCGACTACGCACGAACCCTTCTCGAGAGTTGGAGGGGCGGTCGCAGCGAAGAGATGATCCAGAGGCTGCTCGACGCAGCCCAGAACCGGCCGTTCGGATTCCTCGCCCAGTTCGAGGCCGACCACATCCTGCAGTTCATCATCGACGAGCACCCGCAGACCGTGTCGCTTGTGATCAGTCATCTGCCCACATCGCTGGGTGCGAAGATCCTGACCTCTTTGCCCAAGGACCTGCAGTGCGACGTGGCACTGCGCATCGCCAGGCTGGAACCGGCCAGCCCCGACATCATCCGCGCCGTTGAGATCAGCCTGAGAACGCGGCTGGGCAACGTGACGGGTGCAGACCTCTCGTCTGGGTCGGCGGGCGCGGAAGGCCTTGCCGGCCTGTTGAACACCACCGACCGCACGACCGAGAAGAACATCCTGGGACATCTGGCCGAAGCCGAACCCGAACTGGCCGAAGAGGTCCGCACCCTCATGTTCATCTTCGAGGACATCGTCGGCATGTCGGACAAGGACCTCCAAGAGGTCATGCGCACCGTCGACACCAAGGAGCTGGCCTTGGCGTTGAAGGGCGTCAAGGACGAGGTCAAAGACGCTGTGTTCCGCAACCTGTCCGAGCGCGCCAAGGCCTCGCTGCAGGATGAAATCGAATTCCTCGGTCCGGTGAAGGTCAGCGAGGTCGAGGGAGCTCAGACCTCGATCGTGGCCGTCATCCGCAGGCTCGAAGAAGAGGGCAGGGTCACCATGCGGGCCGGCGCAGACGGCGGGTTCATCGAATGAACCGCCGATCTGGAGGCGTCGTGCGCCAGGGCGCATTTGCGATCCCACAGCCGAACAAGCCAAACGACGTGCCGCAGGCCCCATCGGGGCCGCGCACCGTCACCCAACCGGGCATCGACGAGCTGTCGAGGCTGGACCCGAGGTTTGCAGCCCAGCTCGACGAACGGCTCGACCAGGCCCGGCGCGAGGGCTACGACCGCGGATTCGCCGAGGGCATGACCCGCGCGTCGGACCGCATCGAGTCGCTGTCGAACAGCATCTCGTCTTCGGCTACCGCTCTGGCGAACCTCGACGACCGTTCACGCCGACAGGCCACCGAAGCCCTGATCGATCTCGCCATCGAGATAGCCACCAGGGTGATGGATCGCACACCACACGATGGCGGTCAGGCGCTGGCCAACCGCCTTCAGCTAGAGCTCGAGTCGCTGCCCTCGGGGCCTGTGACCATCGACGCCAACCCAGAAGACATCGCCTTGCTGGCAAAGGCCCTACCCGGCGGCGCCATCGTTGTGGCAGCCGACCCGACGCTGAAGCCGGGCGAGGCCAAGCTGAGAGGCGAATGGGTCATGGCCGACATGACCCGCGAGGCGGGCTGGAAGGCCGTCAGGCGAATCATCGAGGACGCCTGTCAGCAGGGCTGACAGCGCCCGGACCTGGGTCAGAAGACGACCAACGAGGTCTCGCCCGACGACAGGTGCTCGGAGATCGTCTCCAGCAAGACCATCGCGTTCGTCTGGTGAGCCGGATCGACCACCGAGATCGCACAAAGGCCAGGCTCCAGCGAAGACTCGGGCAGGCCGGCGACCTCGACCAGCGCCCCAAGCGTGCCGCGGGTGCGGTCGGTAACCGTGGAGACGTGGTCGGTTGGAATGTTGGCCAACACTGCGACGAACGTGGTGTCGTCGATGCGACCAACCCGGTCGACGTTGCGCAACCCGGCGGCCAGCAGCGCGCCCAGATCACGAACGGCGTCGATGCGAAGGTCGTCGTCGTTCAGTTCGTTGAGCTGCGGGAACCGCACGCCGACGACGGCAAAGGGCTCGCTCATCCGGGGCAGCCGGTTGATCGCCACCTCGATCGAATCGACGATGCCAGCCCTGTTGGCAAGGCCCGTGACCGGATCGGTCGAGGACATGATCGCGAGCTGCAAACGCAGGTGCGCATTCTCTGATTCGAGATCGCGGATGCGCTCTTGCAGCCGTTCCTCGACGTTGGTCAATTCGATCGTGTCGTCGTTCATGGTCCCTCCCTGGGTCGACGATCGACGCAATTGGCGCCGGGTGTCTCATCGACAGTGGGTCACTGTCGACCGCAAGTTCTGTTTCTGAAGCGATTCCGGAAGAAAATTTTCGCACCGGGCCGGGCCCGCTAAACCGATGGGGCCCTGCGGTCGACAACCCCATTGTGACACCGCAGGTCCATCCCGGTGAGGCATCTCATCGCGACATCGACGTCGCTGGACCTGGCGCGCCCGGGCCGGCGACCGAATCGACCCAGCCCTTCGACGTGCTGGCGTCGCAGGTCGATGCCGTGAGAGAGGCGCTCGACGAGCTCAACTATCGCTCGACGGTACTGGCGCTACACGCGGCCAGCGACGACCGCAGCCATCTGGATCTCCTAAGCAACGAGATGACCTCGTCGCTGGCGCGGTTTCGCATTGCGGCCGAACGGGCGATAGACACCTCGCGCCGCGTTTCGACCGCCTACAACCTGCCGCCTGACTCGCAGACCCTCGTCGGTCTGGTCAGCCGATCACCCAACGATCGCCGCGACGAGCTGGTCGAACAACTCATCGAACTCGACTCGCTGGTGGCCAAGACCCGCGATCGCTTGGCACGGGCCGGGGGCGTCGTCTCATCGAATCACCTCCTGGTGATGAGGACCCTCGACTCGCTCATAGGTGCGGGCAAAGACAAGGTCACCTACTCCGAACCCGTGGGCTCGAGTCCCCGACTCCTAGACCACAGAGCCTGAGGAATCATGCCCATTCAGTCTCTGCACACCGGCTACTCCGGCCTGAATGTCGCCCAGATCGGCATCGATACGACGTCCAACAACGTCGCCAACGCCAACACCGAGGGTTACGCCAGGCAGCGCATCGACCAAAGGGCGCTACCCAACATCGACAAGATCGTCGGGCGTCTGGGCACCGGCGTGAAGGTCGACGACATCACCGCTGCCCGCGATCTCTTCTTGGACGCGAGGGTGCGCGACGCGCGGGCCCAGACCGCCGGCTACAGCGCCAACGCCGAACTGCTCGCCAGGGCCGAGGGCCTGTTGGGCGAACCGGACTTTGGCATCGCCTCTGCCCTGGACGACCTGTGGAACGGCCTCGAGGACTTGTCGCTCGACCCGAGCGATGCGGGCAAGCGAACCACGGTCAAGAACCAGCTGGAGGTGATCGCCGGTCGTTTCAACGCGATCGCCGAGGGCATGGACGACCTGGTCGCCGACACCGGAACACAGCTGACCAGCGAGCTGAAGGACATAAACCTCGTCATCGACGAGATTGCCGAGCTGAACGGTTCCATCCAGCAGGTGATCGCCTCGCGATCGACACCGAACGACCTGATCGACAGACGCAACCTGTTGCTGGACGAGCTGTCCGAGAAGCTCGGCGTGCACGTCACCCACCTGGACAACGCGTCGGTGAGAGTCAGCCTGAACGGTTTGGCCTTGGTCGACGGGCAGAGCGCCAAACACGTCAGCTGGGACGCCAGCTCGCTTCAACTGCTGCACGCGAACGGAAGCGCACTGCGCGCCGGGGGTTCTGTGGGTGGGTTCCAGAGCTTCATCGTCGACGATGCCGCATCGATCAACACACAGCTCGACCAGTTGGCCATCGACATCCACGACGCCATGAACACCCGTCACGCTGCGGGCTTCGTCGACAGCGGTGTGGCGGGCGGAGCCTTGTTCAGCTACGACATCACCGACCCGGCGCGGACGCTGACTTCGGTGCTGGCCAGCATCGACGATCTCGCCGTGTCCGGAGTGGACGGCACACCATTCCCGATCCACGACGGCGACAACGCCAGGTTCATGGCCGAGTTGCGCAACGAAGCGCTCGGACCCGGCTCGCCGATACTGCTCGAGTCGGCACGAGGCCTGGTCACCGACATCGGCAGCCGCACGGCCCAGGCGCTGGCGTCAGCCGATGCCAACGCCGATCTGCAGCTCTCGGCCGAACTTCAGCGCTCGGGGGCCACGGGCGTGAACATCGACGAGGAGATGGTCGCCCTGATCCAGTACCAGAGGGCCTACGAGGCCGCCGCTCGCGTGATCACGGCCGCAGACGAGGCGTTGAACACACTGATCAACCGCACCGGCCTGGTCGGCCGATGATCGGAGGTAGACGATGAGAGTCAGCTCAGAGACGATGGTCGCCCAGACCCTGAATCGTCTGCAGAGCCGTTTGGCTTCCTTCGACCGGGCACAGAACCAGCTGGCCAGCGGAAAGAACTTCCTCAACTCATCCGAGGACGTATCGGGAATGAACACCTCGCTGGCCCTTCGGTCGGAACGCCGGTCGGTAGAGCAGGCCAGCCGCAACGCCGAAGACGCGATGACCAGGATCAACCTGGCCGACTCGAAGCTTCAGTCGATGCTGTCGACGATGCGTCGTGCTCGCGATCTGGCGATCCGCGGAGCCAGCACACTGCAACCGTCCGAACGCAACGCGATCGCCGAGGAGATCACCTCGATCCGAGACGAGATGGTCGAACTCTCCAACAGCAGCTTCTTGGGCCACGGCCTGTTTGCCGGCACCGCCGCCGGAGACGCTGTGGCCGACGTCGCCGGAACGTGGACCTACACCGGTGACTCAGGCACCCTGCAGCGCCGCATCAGCACAACCGAGACCATCTCGGTGAACCTGCTGGGCAGCGAGGTGCTGGGCTTCGATGCCGGCGAATCGGCGTTCGATGTTCTCGATCAGTTGGCCGCCGACGTAACTGCAGGCGACACATCCGCTGTGGCGTCGGGACTCGACGCCATCGACCGCGTGACAGGGCGAATAGAAACCGGTCTTGCAAGACTCGGTGCCGCGGGCAACCGCATCGAAACCGCGCTGGGCCGCAACCTCGAAATCGACGAGACCCTGCAGCGGCAGATTTCACAGGTCGAAGACGTAGACCTGGCCGAAGCGATCATGAAGGTCAATACCGAGGAGGTCGCACTTCAGACCACGCTCGGCGCCATCGGTCGTGCTCTTCAGCCTTCACTGCTCAACTACCTCAGGTGAGGATTACTCGGTGATCACCCAACTAGCAGAAGTTTCGCGAGACAATGGCGAGACCGTGAACTCCCCGAACCCAACGATCCTCACCTTCGAAGACGGCATCATCGGCCTGCCCGCTGTGACCCAGTTCGTGCTCACCGAGGTCTCGCCCGACGCGCCCGAAGACGCACTGTTCCAACTGTTGCGCTCGCTCGACGGCGAGTTGTCGATGGTGGTGACCCAGCCGTGGATCCTGTTCCCCGAATACGCACCCGACGTTCCCGACTCTGAACTCGAGCGCATCGGCGCCACCAGCGAGGACGACGTCACCATCTTCAATCCGGTGACATTGAACGCCGACGAGGGTTGCGTGTACGTGAACTTGCTCGGGCCGTTCATCGTCAACCTGAAGACCTTCCAGGCCCGCCAGGTCGTACTGGCCGAGTCCGAATACCCTGTTCGGGCGCGGGTCGACCTGACGGAAAGCTGATCGATGCTCGTTCTCTCACGCCGCAAGGGCGAAGCGGTGATCATCGGTCATTCGGTGACCGTCACCATCATCGATATCCGAGGAGATCAGGTGCGGGTCGGAATCGACGCCCCTCGCTCGGTTCCCGTTCACCGTGAAGAGATCTATCGCCAGGTGGTCGAAGAGAACGCCGCCGCGGCCCGCTCGGCCGACATCGCATCTCCCCTGCTGAACCGCACCGCACCCAAGCGCCCCAAACAGGGCTGACAGCGCCAAGGGTGGCGTCTTGCGATACCTGCGAGGTCGGGGCGCAGTGGCGCTCGCCTCACTCATCCTTTTGGCGTCCGGTTGCGCCCCCTCCGAACCCAGCGACGTTGCACTACTCGCCGGAACCGAAGTTGAAATCGTCGTGCACACGGAGTGGGAGTCACAGTTCGAGGACGCCGGCGTAGTAGGCACGTTCGTTCTTCACAGGCTCGAGTCGGACGTGGTTGACGTTGGCGGGAGCAATCGC
The DNA here is from genome assembly GCA_020439485.1 of Acidimicrobiales bacterium. Taxonomy (GTDB): domain Bacteria; phylum Actinomycetota; class Acidimicrobiia; order Acidimicrobiales; family Poriferisodalaceae; genus JAAETH01. The sequence goes on from JAGQSP010000089.1 coordinate 22,607, forward strand.
TGGAGCGAACGATTCACCCCGGCGTCCACCTTCAAGATCATCAACTCGCTGATCGCTCTCGACACGGGGGTGATCAGCACCGTCGACGAGATAGTGACGTGGGACGGTGTCGAGCGCGACGTCGATGTGTGGAACCAGGATCATTCCCTGCGCACTGCGATCGAGTTCTCGGCGGTTTGGGTCTATCAGGATCTCGCTCGCAGGGTGGGAAGTGAGCGGATGCAGCGACTTGTGTCCGAGGTCGACTACGGGAACTCCGACATCGGCGGACCCATCGATTCGTTCTGGCTGCGAGGCGACCTGCGAATCTCGGCGATCGAACAGGTCGACGTGTTGGCAAGACTCATGGTCGACGGGCTCCCGTTTGACCCAGCCGATCAGGCTTCGGTGCGAGAGATATTGGTACGAGAAGCGGGTCCGGATTGGGTCTGGGGCCACAAGACTGGCACCGCACTGGCCGAAGAACCCGTGATCGGGTGGTTGGTCGGCTTCACCGAATTCGACGGCGCGAGCTGGGTGTTTGCACTCAACGTCGACCTACCGGTCGACCCGGACCTCGCCGCCCAGATCAACCCTGAGTACAGGGTCAGCATCGCCCGCGAGATTCTGGCCTCGGCCGGAGCTCTACCTCGCCATCAGCGTGCTCGGTAGGTGACCTCGCCCCGCTGGGCGCGTTCGAGTTCGCTGCGGCGGCGGGCAACCGACTCTGATCGGGTCGCGACCAGTTCCTTGATCGTCTCGCTGACGGCCATGTACTCGTCGAGCAGGTCGCGTGCGCGGTCGAAGCGTTCGCCTATCAACGACGACACTTCAGCCGGAGCGGTGGCGACCAGTTCGGATGCCGTCTGGGGCTCGACGTCCCACTCGACCTTCGCTGCGTCGATGGCGTTGGATCGCTCTATCGAACAGCGGTCCAGCAGTACCGAGGCCTGATCCAGCTCCGAGCTGGCACGGCCGACGAAGTCGATGGAGCCGGTGGCGTGTAGCAGCATCAAGGTTCGCGAGCGCAAGACAACCAGGTCGAGCGCCTCGGTCTCTCGGTCGAGCGCACCCAGAAGATCTGCGGCCGCCTGACTGGAACGATCTACGAACTCAACCATCAGCTCCCCAACCACTCGACCGGATCAATCGCCTCACCATCGACCCTCACCTCGAAATGCAGGTGCGGTCCTGTCGAACGGCCGGTGGATCCGACAGCCCCAATCGCCTGGCCTGCCTCGACCCGATCGCCGGCCGCGACCCCTACCTGGCTCTGGTGCGCATAGCGGGTCTCGACGCCGTCACCATGATCGATGATCACGATGTTTCCGTAACTACCCCACTCGCCTGCGAACGTGACGGTTCCGGCCTGGGCCGCGACTATCGGAGTGCCCATCGGGGCCCCGACGTCGACGCCCTTGTGCATGCGGGGTTCGCCAGTGAACGGATCAGACCGAATACCGAACGGAGAGCCTGCCGATTCGCCGGGCACAGGAAAGACGCGATCGGCAACCGGCGTAGCAGGCTGTGAGATCCGAGCATCGGCTCGTTGAACTGCCAGCAACTCCAGCAACTCGGCCGGATCGACACCTGCGTTCGACGCAGCCTGATTGATGTCGTCGAGTAGGCCCGACTCGATCAACAGCGCTTCGTCGGCCAGCGGCGCATAGTCCGCGACCGATGGGGCCGCGTAGAAGCTCATCGGCGACAGACCGAACCGTGTCTGGATCGACGAGATCCGTGACATCACGTCTGACACACTCACTATCGATTCTCCGATGCGGGAGTGGACATGCAGTTTCTGTCGACCGCAGCCCACTCTGGTGAAGCTCGGGCACAACGCACGCTCCACCAATATGTGGACATATTCGGGCACACTGTCTGGTCGATCATCCGATCTGACGAAATGTGGCAGAACGCCTCAACTCTGTGCCCCATCGTCCGACAGACACCACGCATCAGTTGCCGGGGCGGGCCCCGGAAACCTGGAGGGAGGGCGGCTGCAGTGCCTAGACGCTCGAATGACACCACCGAGCTAGACGATCCGAATTCACTGGCGGCTCAACACATCGATTTGATCCATCCGATAGTCACCCAGGTGGCATCACGGTTCCCGCGTCACGTCGACCGCAGCGAGCTGTGGAGCGCCGGTGCGATCGGGTTGGTAGAGGCCTCGCGGTCGTACAACCCCGAGACCGGCGTGCCATTCAACCGCTACGCCTCCATTCGAATCCGTGGCGCGATGATCGACTCGACGCGCAAGCGCGACTGGGCGGTGCGTTCGCTGCGCCGCCAGATGCGCGAACTGCACGAGGCCGAACAACACATCGAGACGACCAAGGGGCGTCACGCCACCGATCTCGAGATCGCCGATGCACTGAAGATCACCCCAGAAGAGGTTGAGCAAAGGCGCGCCGCTTCGGCGGTTTCTTCGCTGCTTCACCTCGACCAGGAAGACCCCGACCGCGTCTCGCTCGGCGAACGCATCGTCGAGGAAGAATCCGAGCGCCTTCCGGAAGAACACCTGGCAAGTCGCGAGATGGTCGGAACCCTACGCACAGCCATCGAGGGATTGCCGGAACTGCAGCGCGATGTCGTTCGCCGCTATTACCTCGATGGCGAGATGCTGCAGACCATCGCCACCAGCCTCGGTGTCACCGAGGCCAGGGTGTCTCAGATCCGCGCCGAGGCTGTGAACGCCATGCGCAGCTACTTCACCACTCTCTACCAGGGTGTTGCCGAGGTTCCAGAAGATGCCCCCGGCCGCAGGGGCAGGGCCTCTTACCTGGCCACCATGGCGACCCGCTCGACATGGCTGACCCGCCTCGAAGCTGCCGAGCCCTCACAGACAAAGGGTCAACGAGCGGCAGGTTGAGCCGATAGGAGCAGATGACCGAAGAGTCATCCGCGCCTCAGCGACCATCCGGCGGCAAGCCCGCCACCATCGCAGCCCTGTGGTTGTCGCCAGCGTCGCGCGAACGCGTCGAGGCCGCCATGGCGTGCAAGATCAGCGACGGTGTAGAAGCGGCCAGCGGAGCCGACATCGTGTTGATCTCGACCCGGCTGCCGCGCGTGCGTATGGCCTCGGTGATGCAGCGCCTGGTCGAGATCGTCGAATGCCCCATCGTCGCCGTATGTCATGCCGGTGGCGAGGAGACCGCGTCAGACCTGGTCAGGTTGGGCGCAACCATGATCCTGGCCGAGGGCAACGAGGCGACGATCAGCCGTCACCTGCAGGCCCCACCAGGCAAGGCACCCGTCGACGAAGACGGCGCCGAGATTCCGATGCGCGAGCCCGATGCAGAACCGCTCGTCAGTGGGTTCACGCTGGCCATCGATTCGTCCAGCAGCGGAGGTCGGCTGGCCAGCAGCATCGATCCGGTCACCCGCCTTCCGCTCAGCGCGGCCTTCACCCTGCGCTTCGCCGACATGATCCAGTCCGAGAGCCTGCCGAGAATCGGGTTCATACGGGTCGCCAACCGTCGCGAAGCGTTCGGCCGTCTCGACCGACACGCCCTCGATCTGGTGCGGCGCCGGCTGGTGATGCAGTTCCAGAACGTGCTCGCCGGCCTGCCCATCGAGTTGTTCCAGATGGAGGATCTCGAGTTTGCGTTCATCTCACAGTCGATGTCATTGAAGGATGCGGAGCATGTGGGCAAGGCTCTGATTCAGATCGCCCGGGGTTTTGCTCCATCGGGAGCAGCGCCGCTCGAGCTGGCGATAGGCCACGCCGGGCCCGAGGTTGCCAACGAACCGCGGACATTGCGCGAACTCGCGACGCGCGCTGTCGAGGCGGCCCAGACCCACGGCGGGGCGATCGTCAGCGGCGATGAACTGGCTCTGTCCGAGGCGAACTCGACCGAGAACGACGCGGTAAACGCCATGGCCCGCTGGGTGGATGAGCATCGCCATGGCGGCTCCAACCACCACGGCCGCGTGGCTCAGATTGCCGTGGCCGTCGGCCGCGAGCTGGGAATCGATGGCATCGAGATGATCCGTCTGAGATTGGCGGCCAGTATCCACGACATCGGCATGATCTCGCTGGGCGAGGAGCTGGTTGCCAAGGACCCAGCCGAGCTGGCAGGAGAGGAACTGGAGCGCTATCGCTCTCACCCGACTCTGGGGGCCAACTTCGTCGCTTTGTCGGCTGGCGAAGAGGTGGTGGGCGCCATCAAGCATCATCACGAGAACTGGGATGGCAGCGGCTACCCAGAGGGCATCGAGGGCGAAGACATCCCCCTGATGGCCAGGGTGGTGGCGATGGCAGAACACATCGAGGAACTGATCGAGCAGGGGATGACCCCAGACCAGATGGTCGCAGAGCTCGAGGTCAGCTCGGGCTCACGCCACGACCCCGCCGTGGTGTGGACCGGCGTCACAATCATCCGCGACGGCGTGCTCCACGAGCTGTTGTCGGCGGTCTGAGGCACCGACCACAGGCCGGGACACGGTCACGATTCGACCGACGACTCCAGCGACTCGGCCAACATCTTGAGACCCGAACCGGCGAGCTTCATCACGACGATGACGCCAACCAGCACCCCGATGGCGCGAACGCCCGCATCGGGAAGCGACATGTCCCCTGTGACCAACGCGTAGCCGATCAGGGCGATGGCCGCCATGCCGAGCAGCGTCACGAAACGCCTGATCTGAGCCACGCGCTACTCCCTTGGCAGTAGGGCGCGTACGGCCAGCGCCAGCTCGAACGGGGTCACGCGGGTAACCGATTCGCCGTCGATGTGGAACCCGAGCGTCGAACCGGTCGAAATGGCCACGTGCATGGCCTCACATACCGAGGTGTCGGCCCACGAAACCACCGATATGGCACCCCTGACCGACAGAGGGCCATCGTCGACGACGAGGTGCACCTCGCGCCCGGCAGCGATGCGTTGTACATAGTCAAAGGCCGCGGCGTCGAAATCGCCGGCAACAGCCAGGTCGCCCTCGAACGGGGGCACCTCGTTGGTGGCGAACACTCCGAACCCGAGGGATTCGGCCAGGCGGACAGCGGCCCGTCCAACCAGCACAGAACCGGAGGCTGGAAGTGGCCCACAAAGGGGCGCAGCCGCTTCGGCGAAGCGGTAAACCCAGGCCAGCTCATCGTCTGGATCGAGATCGCCGAGTGGGGCTATCAGGCGGTACGGAACGCCCAGGCGCGACAGCGAATCGACCGACCACATCACCCTGCCGGTGCCCGCGGGGCAGCCCTCGGCCGGGCGGGCCAACGGTGCTCGCGTCGCCTGGGAAGTGATGGGTACGGCATCGGCGGCGGCGGCGCCGACCTCCCGAGCAGGAGCGGCGACGGCGCCAGACGAGACGGGAGTGCTGTCGACAACATCGGCCCACGACATCGCGGGGACCATCACCGAGTCGCGAAGATCGATGACGGGCTCAGGGGCCATAGATGTGGCCGTGGCCTCGGGTGCGGGTGCGGGTGCGGGCTGCTTGGGGCGGTTCTGGAGCTGAGCGCGCAACACATCGCCGAAGGTTCGGCCATCGTCCGAGTCGCCCTGCTCGATCTGTTCGAGCACGTGGTCCACGGCAGCCAACTCGTCACTGATGCCCGAATCGTCTGGCATCGACGCAAGATCTGATGCAACAGCGGTTGCTGCTTGGGCCATCTGAGTGGGCGCGGCGGGAGTCGCGTCGGCCTTCACCGTCACCCTGTAGCTCTGCTTGGAGAAGAACCCTCCCACTCCGCGCGTGTTGAGGCGTTCGGCGTCGATGATCGTTGCATTGGGGCCGAACCTGCGCTCGACGGCCTCGAGGGCCGCTTCGACGCTTGGAGCCTCGACGACGACCGTGCCGTCCGAGCGCTCTTCGACTTCTTCTCGTGTTGCCATTTGTCTTCTCCCCCGTCATCGGCTCCGTCGCCGTCAACCGACCTCGAGCATCGGAGACTGCGGCGCCGTGCCGATCACGGCAATACCCGTCATGTTCACTGTCGACGGAATCTCCGGATAGGCAAGCACCGGCAGGCTCAGGCCGTGCGCGGCCAGGAACCGCTGGAGCGGACGTCTCAGGCCGGGTGCACAGATGACCGCAGGCGCAGGATCACCCGAGATGCGGCTGGCCACGGCGGAGTTGATCTGGGCGACTATCTGGTTTCCTCGTTCTGGGTCCAGGACCAACCGGCGCTCGCCGTCGATGTCGCGCAGGGCCTCGTGCAAAGAGACCTCGGTCATCGGATCGATGGTTATCGACGCCAAGCGGCTCTGCGGGTCGATCGACCTGACAATGGCGCCACCCAGAGCCACGCGGCCGGCCGAAACCATGTCGTCGAGCGGCTTGTCGGCGGTGCCAGAGACCGCGTCGACGATGCGTGCGAGCTGACGTATCGACACACCTTCTTGCAGCAGCGCTTGCAGTACCCGATGCAACGTTCCGAGCGGGACGACATCGTTGTCGATGTCTTTCACCAAGATCGGGTGGTCATAGCGAAGACCATCGACCAGCATCTGAACATCCTGGCGAGTCAACAGTCGGTCGGCGGTGGCCCTCACGACTTCGGCCAGGTGTGTGACGACCGCCGTCGAACGATCGACCACGGTGCCACCCAGCGCCGAGGCCTGCCCCGAGGCCGATTCGGGAACCCACCACGCCTTGAGCCCGAAGGCCGGCTCGACGGTCTCGATGCCGCCCAGATGGCGCAGGTCGTCGGAGTCAGATGCCGGCAGCACCAACACCTGGCCCCTCGGCGCGCTGCCGGTGGCGATCTCTGCACCGTCGACCTCGATGGCGTAGGTCGACGTCGCCAGTCCGACATCGTCGCGGGTGCGCACCAGCGGCATGACTATGCCCAGTTCCATCGCAATCTGACGACGAAGCGCCTTGACCCGGTCGAGCAGGTCGCCACCCATGGACGGGTCGACAAGGTCGAGGACGTCGTACGACAGGCGCAACTCGAGCGGCTCGACCCGCATGTCGTCGATGATGGCCTCGGTCGAACCGGGTTCGACCACGATTTCTTCCTCTGGTTCGGGGACGACCTCGGTCGGGACCCTGCCGCTCAAGATCCACAGGGTCACCGCAACGGTGACGAAGGGGATCCACGGAAGGCCGGGCAGCAAGGCGATGGCACCGATGACGTAGGAGGCCATCCGCATGGCCTTCCTGGCGGTCAGCAACTGCTGGGCCAAGGCGGCGCCCAGATCTTCGTCACCACCGACCCTGGTGACCAGAAGGCCTGCCGAGATCGACGTCATGATCGCAGGTATCTGGCTGACCAGGCCATCGCCCACCGTCAAGAGGGTGTAGGTCGAGATGGCTTCGCCGACGCTGAGACCCTGGGCCAACATGCCCATGGCCAGGCCGCCGAACAGGTTGATCAACACGATGATCACACCGGCCAGGACGTCACCCTTGACGAACTTGGAAGCACCGTCCATGGCTCCGTAGAAGTCGGCCTCCTTGGCGATGCGCTCGCGCTTCTCGCGGGCCTGAGCCTCGTCGATCAGGCCGGAGCTGAGGTCGGCGTCGATGGCCATCTGNNCCCGGCATGGCGTCGAGGGTGAACCTGGCGGCGACCTCGGCTACGCGGCCCGCACCGTTTGTGACCACTGCGAACTGGATGACGATCAAGATCAAGAACACGACCAGGCCCACGATCACCGAGCCACCCACGACGAAGCTGCCGAATGTGGCGATGACCTTGCCGGCGTAGCCGTCGAGCAGGATCAGTCGGGTCGAAGAGACGTTCAGGGCCAGTCGAACCAGGGTCATCACCAACAACAGCGCCGGGAAGATCGACAGGTCGAGGGTGTCGGACAGGTTGATCACCGTCAGCATCAGCAGCACGCCGAGTGCGATGTTCAACGCCAGGAAGAGGTCCAGCACCAACGGCGACACCGGGATGATCATCATCACGATGGCGCCGAGCACAAACATCGGCAACATCAGGTTGGCTGTACGAGAGTTCATGTCAACTCACCTCAGGAAGCGACCATGGCGGGCCGACGGCGACGGTTGCGGGCTCGAAGCACTGCAGCCAACACCACTGCAACGGCTTCGTAGAGTTCGGGTGGAATCATCTGACCGACTTGGCAGCGGCGATAGATCGCTCGGGCAAGCGGCTTGTCCTGGCGCACGGCCACGCCGTGGCGATACGCCTCACTCCTGATGCGGCGGGCCATGACGCCCATACCCTTGGCCACGACGATCGGTGCGAGATCACCGTCTCGATAGCGAAGAGCCACGGCAAGGCGTACCGGGTTCACAAGCACCACGTCGGCTTCGGCGACCGAGGCGATCATGCGGTTGCGGCTCAGCTCGCGAGCCTTGGACCTGCGCATGCCCCTGATCAGCGGATCACCTTCTTGCTGCTTGCTCTCGTCCTTGATTTCCTGCTTGGTCATCTTCATGCCGGACATGAGCTCGCGCTTGTTGTACGCGTAGTCGGCCACAGCGATGATGACGGCCAGAGCGGCGGCACGGGTCAGCAACGTCTTCAGCGAATCGATGGTGACCACGAGCCATTGGTCGAGGCCTCTGGTGGTGTCGATGTGGTGGGTGGCATCTCGAACGGGCCCAATCAGCACCAACAGCAACAAACCCAGCTTCAAGAGCATGTGCCCGGTCTCCCAGGCCATCTTCTTGGGTGCGAAGCGTGAGAACCCGTTCTTGGGACTGATCTTCGACCACTTGGGTTTGATCGCTTGGGGCGAGTACACGAAACCGACCTGGCCCACGTTGGCGACCAATCCCATCACCAGCGCCAAGATCAGCATCGGGCCGATACCGAAGGCCAGCATTCTGGGCAGTTCCTGGGTGAGGGCGGGTGCGCTGAGCCCTTGTTGCGACCCGATCAGCAACGCCTGCATGCCGTGCCTGAAGGTCTCGAACATCATCGGCGCGACCGTTCGTACCAGGATCAGGGCCGCGACCAGAGAAAGCGCCGCAGGAACGTCCTTACTGCGTGCGACTCGACCCTCGCGGCGATACTGGCGCTTGCGCCTGCCCGTGGGCTTCTCGGTCTTCTGATCCTTCTGTGGACCGGCCATTCACCCCTCGAATGGGGCCGTGCCGTCCTGGCGAGCTGGACCGAGCTTCCGTGCGCGGTTCGGACAAAGACACAAGTCGACTGGCGACAGGGTCGATCAAGGTCGGCGACACATCGCCGAGGCGGCGTCAGGCGTTTGACGTGTTGCGCCTGGCAGCGCTTTCGACCTCGTCGAGGCGCAGGTCGATGATGTCGACGCTGGCAGCCAAGTCGTGCCACGCGGCGAGCAGTTCGTTCACCGGGTTGCGCAGGCGCTCGAAGCCAGTGGTGGATGCCAGCAGATCCAGAGCCTGCAGACACTGGCGTCCGGTCGATCTGGCCACACCGTCGCGCAGAACCACCGCCGAATAGCTCGAGTCACGCAGCAGGCGTGACAGACCTTCCACCTCGCGCACGAGCTGGCTGTCGATATCGAAGGGGGTCGTAGACATCACCCGTTCAGTCGACGCGCGGCCTGTTCGATTCAGCGACGTCGGGCGATTTCGCGCAGAGATTCGCAGATGGCCTGGCGCCGCCGGCTCACAACGAGTTGATCAGGCCGACGAGCATGCGTTCCATCTCGTCGATTCCGCCGCTGACATAGGTCGGAAACGTCAACAACACAACCCCAGCACCAACGATGGCCACCAGCACACGGGCGGGCAGGCCCAAAAGGAACAGGTTTGCCTCGGGCATCATCCTGGCCGCGATGCCAAAAACGATCTCGGTGAGGAACAGGGCGGCCATGGCCGGCATGGCGATCTCGAGGCCGGCCACGAAGAACCGACCCACCATCTCCACCACGGCATCGGCAACCGAGCTGTCGATCTGAGGAGCTTCTGCCAGCGGTACGGCAGCAACCGATCCGGCGATGCCGGCAACCAGCAGATGGGGGCCTCCGAGGATGAAGAACATGGTGACCGCGGTCAGGTCGAACATGCGCTCGAAGACCGTCGAAGGCCTGCCGGTCAGGGGATCGAAGATCGACGACAGGGCCAGACCCGACGACAGGTCCAGCAGGCCACCGGCAACGATGAACATCTGCAAGATCAGGGTCGACGCGAATCCGAGCAACAACCCCACGACCAGGTTGACCACGATCGCCGAGATCATCCTGGCCAGGGTCATGGCCTCGACGGGCAGAGGTACGGCTAGGAAGAGTCCAACCGCTGTCGCCAGCGCCACACGGCCTGTCGTCGGCAACCGTCGCGAGAACTGGGGCGCGCCGAGAAGCACGCCGGCCACCCGCGTGATGGCCATGAGAATTCCAGCGATCGACTCGGCGTCGACGGTGAGTTCGGTCACCGTCTCGGATCAGGTGAGCTTGGGGATCGAGGTCCAGAGATCCTCGACCCAGCTGGTGAGCTCGGCCAGCATCCAGCCGCCGCCGAGAACGATGATCAACGCCACGCCGACGAGCTTGGGCACGAACGTCAGGGTCATCTCCTGGATGGAGGTGACCGTCTGGATGAGGCTGACGAACACGCCGACCACCAGGGTCACCAACAGAGCCGGCCCGGCAAGCTTGGCGGCTACGACGAGTGCGTCTGTTGCTATCTGGACTGCGGCTGCATCTGTCACTGCAATAGACCTCCGGTTATGTCGTGTTCACCGACGAGACGAGCGATACGACGATCAGGCCCCATCCGTCGACCAGCACGAACATCAACAACTTCACGGGCAACGAGACGAACACCGGCGGCAACATCACCATGCCGAGCGACATCAGCACCGACGAGATGACGATGTCGATCACCAGGAACGGGATGAAGATCACGAATCCGATGGTGAAGGCGGTGCGCAGTTCGCTCAGCACGAACGCCGGAATCAGCACCGACGCGCTGACATCCTCGATGTTTTCGAGCTCCTCGTTGCGGATGTCGAGGAACAATCTCAGGTCGTCTTCACTGGTCTGCTTGAGCATGAAGTCGCGCATCGGCGCATAGCCGGCCTCGAAGGCCTCGCCCTGCTCGATCTCGCCGTTCAACAGTGGCTGGATTGCAGCGTCGTTGACCTCGGAGAAGGTCGGCGCCATGACGAAGAAGGTCAGTATCAGCGCCAGGCCGATCAACACCTGCGTGGGCGGCACCGACTGGGTGCCCAAGGCATTGCGGGTAAGCGACAGCACTATCGCGAACCGGGTGAACGAGGTGGCCAGCAACAAGATCGAAGGCGCGATCGAACCAATCGTCAGCAACAAGATGATGACGACGGTCTGCGTGAGGCCGGTGCTCTGGGTGTCGATTGTTATGGCGACGTCGGGCTCGGTGGGCTCGGTCGGCTGGGTGGGCTGAATGGAGCTCTCGCCGTCTGGACCGGTCGGCTGGGCCCTGACCACAGGCTCGACGGGCTCTGTGTTGGGAACGGGCTGCTCGTCTGGCAGCGGTGGGTTCACGACCGTGCTGTCGGGCGCGGTACCGGGCTCGACCTCCTGGGCGGCAACACCCGACGTGAAGGCGATCGTGGCCACGAACACGGCAACGAACACAAGGGCGCGCACCGCTATCAACGCAACACGGCGGCCGGTTGTCGCCCGTCGCTCGGCTGCCGATGGAATCTCGCTCGGGTGGTCAGTCGTCGAGACCATGGATCCGGACACCTTGCGGCACGCGCGTCGTCATACGACGCAGCTGAGCAAGGACACCGATCCGTGGTGTCTCTCCTCTGTTGGACATCGGGGTGCGTCTCGTTCGAGAGAGCACACCCGTGGACTCCCCGATTCCGTTCGGGGCTCCTTGGTCTTGGGTCGGGCCGGTCGCCACCACGGCGCCCAGTTCTGCACCGGCGTCGAGTTCGGCGATCAGGTTGACCGACTGTTCGGCCGTACCGAGCAGATAGCGCTTGCCCGCCACGTCGACCACGACCACCGAGGTCGAGCGGCCCAGCTGAGCCCGCGCCACGACATCGATGCCGCGTCCGCGCGGCCCGCCGCGCAGGCTCCACCAGCGAACGAGCAGCAGGCCACCCACGACAACCGCCAGGGCGATCACCAGTCGCAGGACGACCTCGAGGGTCAGCATCAGACGATGCCACCTTCCACGTCGTGAACCGAGGTGATACGCACCCCGAGGACGTCGTCGATGACCACGACCTCGCCGGCGGCCACGAGGCTGCCGTTGACCAACACGTCGACGTAGGCGCCTACTTGGCGGTCGAGTTCGACAACGCTGCCCTCCGACAGCTCGAGAACTTCCTTCAGCCGCATGGTGGTGCGGCCCAGTTCGACCGTGACCTCCAGCGCCACGTCCGACAGGAACGAGATCGGCGACGCCGGAGCCGATCCGACGCCCTTGCCCAGTTCGGGGTACTCGACAGGCTGTGCAACCTCGGCTGGTTCGGCGGCTTCGGCTTCGGGAATGATCCACACGACCGAGCCCGTTGTTTCGTCCGACGACGTGACGCTGGTGATGACGCCGTCCAGACGATGGGTCTGGGCCAGCTCGCCCAGTCCTTCGAGCGGGGTTGCCCGGTCGACAGGGCCGACCAGGGCTCCGCCGGCCGACATCGAGGCGACGAAGGCGCGTGCAGAACCGAGACAGAGGTCAGAGACGTAGCGCCATGAAGCGTCGGCATCCTCGGGGTCGTTCCCTGCTCCGACGACCCAGGCCTGCGCCAGGCTCTCTGATACGCCAACTATCAGCTTGCCCGTGGGGCCGCTGGTCTGAACGAAGATCATGTTGGCGAGCGACGGGTCGTCGAGATCGAGTTCACGCCCGTCGTCGCCGGCCAGAGCCAGACCGGTGAAAACGGCGATCGCCTCGAGCGCATCGCTCAGCGATCCGAGCATCAGCCGCAGCTTCAAGCCCGATGTCGAAGCAGTCTTCACGGAGTCCTCCAACTAGAGATCTGGACGGCCATTCGCCGACCGTTTCGGCCGAGCCGACCCAAGAGCACGGGGTCACCACCGACCACACCAATGGCGGGCTCGTCGACGCGGTGGTCTGTCTTTATGACATCGCCGGGGGCCAGGGTGGCCAGCTCGCCCGCTGCGATCGATGCCGACCTCAGCTGGAACGAGATGGGAACCATGACCTCGGGCACCAAGGGTTCGATGCTGGGTGCGCCCTCGCTGACGGGCACGCCCTGGATACGGACCTTGCGGTCGAGACGGTCGAGAACCGGCTCGATGGTCTCGAACGGATAACAAACGCTGACCAGCCCCTCGGCGCCGCCGTTCAGCACCACCGAATAGGTCAACAACAGAACCATGTCGTTGGGCTGAATCGCCTGAACCAGCCGGGGGTTGAACTCGATCGACTCCAGCTCGGGCTCGACGGCCTTGACCGGCTCGAGGGTTTCTTCGAAGGCGTCGACGATGGGAGCCATCAGCTGGCGAACCAGGGCGGCCTCTATCTCGGTGGGCCCACGCAGAGGAACCGACGCGCCGGTGCCACCGAGCACCCGGTCGACGAAGGCCAGGGCCAACTGCAGGCTCATCTCGATGATGATGACGCCCGGAAGGGTCTTGGGATCGACGGTCGCGACCACGGACGGCGTGGGCATCGAACGCTGAAAGTCTTCGTAGGTGATCTGGTCTGTCGAGAAGTGCGACACGGTCACGACGGTGCGCAACCGATGGCTGAGGCCACTGGAGACCCGTCTGGCGAACACCTCGTGCACGGCCTCGAAGCCGCGCATGTGCTCGCGCGAGAACTTGCTGGGCCGCCTGAAGTCGAACGGCTCGATAGCGGTGCCCGATCGGGCCGCGGGGCTCAGTGCTCGAGCCATGTCACTGCACGAGCAGATCGGTGAGCACCACTCGCTTCACGACCCGCGTCATTTCGTCGTTCAACAACTCGATCGCGTCGGCTGTCAGCTCGCTGCGCAGGCGTTCTTGACCTGCGCTGGTGCGCAGTTCGGCTGCGGTGTAGTTGGAGAGCCGCTTCAGGGCCGCGTCCAGCAACAAGGGCAGCTTGGGCTCGATGGTTGTCGGGTCGGTGCCCTCGACCAGTACTACCGAGAATGCAACGCGACCGAAGTGCGGTTGCTCGTCGGTGAGGTTCACGGTGAGGCTGCCCACCGGCAGGATCGCCCCGTCGGCCAGGTCGGCCAGTGCGATGGTGGTGGTCGGTGCGGCCGAGGTCTCACCGCCGCCCCCGCCGAAGAGGAAGTAGCCAGCGCCGAGGGCAACGACGCCAACGATGACGAACTTGAGCTTGCCCATCAGGCCGCCCTTGCCGCCCTCCTCCTTCTCCTTCTCATCGGCCATGCGCGTCTCCTGCGATGTATTGCTACGAACATCGGAAGAGTCGACCGAATCGGATGCGAGTTCAGCTCTTTGGCCTCATCCGACGATTCGCGACAGGTCGCCGCCCAGATCGACCCTGATGCCGTCGATGGCATCGGCAGGCGGACCGGTTTGGGTTGGAACCTGGGTTGGGTCCTGCTGGTCGGGCTCGATCGAGTCGATCATCGAGTCATCCAGCGGATCTATCGACACCACTATCTCGACACGACGGTTCTTGGCCCGATTCTCATCAGAGTTGTTCTCGACCAGCGGCCTGGTGTCGGCGTGTCCGACCACCTCCATGCGGGTGGGCGAGATGCCGAACTGCTCTATCAACAGATCGCTGACCGCAATGGCGCGAGACGCTGACAGATCCCAGTTCGAGTAGCCGGGCTGATCGAGGGGCACGTCGTCTGTGTGACCGTGGACTTTTATGGGGTTGTCGAAGTCGGCGAGCACGCCGGCGACAACTCCTACGAACTCTTGGCCCATTCCCGCTTCGAGGTCGGAGCTGCCGCTTCGAAACAAGATGTCATCGGTCGACAACACGATGGTGAGACCTTCGGCGCTTATGCGTGTTGTGACCGAGTCTTCGATTCCCAGTCGGGTGGTGGCCTCGAGAAGGGCAGCCTCGACCTCGACCAACTCTGACAGGTCGAGCACCCTAGGGTTGTCGACCTCGTCTGGGTCTTCGGTACTTGAAGACGGCTCGGACTCGGTGGCGTTGCGAACGGCCTCGGCGATCTCTGACAGGTCGCGGTCGATGGCCACCACGGTGATGGCCCCACCGGCTGTGGGGCTGGGCGATCCGTTGGGCTGGTTTGCCCCGATGAGCGAAGGCCCACCCTGGAGGATGAACTGTTGATAGGCCGAATTGCCGAAGGCCTCCTCGAGGCCCTTCAGCATGGTCAAGAACTTGGCATCGTCCACCGAAGACATGGCGAACAACATGACGAAGAACGCCATGAGCAGGGTGACCATGTCGGCATAGGTGGTCAGGAACCCCTCGCCGGCATCTTCGGCCTTCTTCTTTCGTTTCGCCACGCGGCCCCCTTAGGCCGACTTCTCGAGGCGGGCCTTCGAGCCGATGCGCAGCTCTGGCTGCAGGTAGGCCTCGAGCCGCTCGACCAGGTGTCGTGGAGTGGCTCCCTCGCGGATCGCCAGGATTCCCTCGACGGTCAGCTCCTTTGATGCCAGCTCCAGTTCGTTCAGCACCGACAGCTTCTGGGCCACAGGACCGAAGATGACGTTGGCGAAGAACACGCCGTAGAGGGTCGTCAACAGGGCCAAGGCCATGCCGGTACCCAGAGCCGACGGGTCCGACAGGTTGCCGAGAATGTTGATGAGGCCGATGACGGTGCCGATCATGCCCAGGGTCGGGCAGTACTCGACGATCTTCTTGAACAGACCGATCATCGACTCGTGCCTGGCTTCCATGGCGATGATCTCGGCCTCCATCACCTGGCGGACCTCCTCGCCTTCGAGGCCGTCCACCACCATCTGCAGGCCCGACCGCAAGAACTGATTCTCGAGGTCGTCGAGGCCTTCTTCGAGGGCGAGGATTCCCTCGCGCCTGGCAGCCTCGGCATAGTTCATCAACTGGGTCACCAGATCGTCTGGATTGTCAGGCGATCCCGTGAAGGCCACGATGAAACCCTTGGGCAAACGCTTTGCGTCGTCCATTCGATAGCCGGACAGCGCAGCACCGAGGGCGCCGAACAACACCAGCACGAACGAGGACGGGCCTATCAGGGGGCCGAACGAGTTGCCGTCCATGATCGTCGAGACGATGATGGCGACGAATACGAGGCCCAGCCCGATTAGCGTGAGTGGATCCATCAGGAATCACTCCTCGTCTGATCGCAGCAGGCTCAACGCCGGCGCCGATTCCTGCCTCAGCTGATCCGTCACAGCGATTACCGAAGCCCTGAACATCTTGGAACGCTCGACGATCTCGTGCGGGGCCTCGGCAACAACCATCTTGCGGCCATCGGCCAGCGTGATGACGGTGTCGGGCGTGGCCTCGATGAACTCGATCAGATCGGCGTTGATGTACATGGGCTCACCCTTAAGCCGATGCACGAGAATCATCTGTCACCTCCGTGTTGACGAGGACCATCCATGTCCCAGGGGTTCGTCGACTCCCAGGACCCGGGCATAAGTGGTTAGGTCCGAACACAATCACTGATACGACCACTAAGAGTGCTAACTCAACCGGCTTCTACTACCGCTTGATGTTCACGAGATCAGACAACAGCTCGTCAGTAGTCGTGATCACACGAGAGTTCGCCTGGAAGCCGCGCTGGGCGATGATGAGGTTGGTGAACTCGCGCGACAGGTCGACGTTCGACATCTCGAGCGTGCCGCTCGACATGAGCCCGCGATTGCCGGTGCCTGGCATGCCCACCAGAGGCTCACCCGAGTTGACCGACACCTGATATGTCGAGTCGGTGGCCCTCAACAAGCCGGCAGGGTTCGAGAACGAGGCGGTGGCAATCTGGCCCAGGGTCTTGCTCTCGCCGTTCGAGAACTGGCCGTCGATGACGCCGGTGTCCGAAATCGAGAATCCCGTCAGGTGACCGATGGCCTGGCCGTCCTTGTTCTTGGCCTCCATAGTCGACTCGCCACCGAACTGAACGAGAGGAAGGCTCGAGCCCAGTTCGATGTCGAAGTTCAACGCCGCAGCGCCGGGAGGGGTATAGCCGGACAAGGCCAGCGTTGGGGCGCTGGTGAGCTGGCCGGACGTGTCGAACTGCACGACGGCGGGGGTGAGAGTTGCCGCGTTGCCGTCGATGGTGCCTGCGACGCTCCAATCGTTCAGCGCCGTCTTGGTGAAGGTGAGCATCAGCTCGTGGGCCACACCCAGCGAGTCGAAGATCTCGATCGAAGTTGTCGCCACCCCACCGATGGCGGTATCCGACGAAAGGCTGCCACCCACCGAAACCTCACCGGTCGGAATGGGGTCGATCACCTGACCCAGCGGAACCTGCAGGTTCTGCACCGGTCCATTCGTGTCGATAGCTCCACTGGCGTCTGCCTGCCAGCCCTGCACGAAGGCTCCGGCACCGGTGGCCAGCATGCCCAACTCGTCGAATGTGAAAGAACCGAGCCTGGTATAGGCGCGGCCCCCGGCACCGTCATCGACGATGAAGAACCCGTCGCCCTGGATGGCGAGGTCGGTGTTGCGGCCGGTCGCCTGGCTGGCGCCCTGTGTGAACACACCTTCGATCTGGGCCACCTTGACACCCAGACCGATCTGGGCCGGGTTGATTCCGGCGCGATCGGCCGATGTGCCCGAAGCGCCTCTCAGTACCTGAGAGATCGACTCCGCAAAGGTCACGGTGCTGGCTTTGAAGCCGGCCGTGTTGACGTTCGCGATGTTGTTGCCGACAACGTCCATGACCGTCTGATGGCTCCGAAGGCCGCTGACTCCGGCAAACATTGATCGCAGCATTTTGTCGTTCCTTCTGTGGTGGGGTTTGGGTTCTTGGTTTGAGTGGGTGACTGGCTGGTGGATGATCGAGGGCTAGGCGTCGGCCCGCACTTCGAGGACTTCGTCGATGGACACCTCGTAGCCGTCGACGCTGAGAATCGGCCCGCTTGGTGACGCCCTCACAGCGGACACCACGCCGGTTATCTCGCCGGCAGCCGGGTGGTCGGCCACGACGGTTCGCCCGATCATGGCCGAGGCGGTACTGAACTGGCCGATGCCGACGATGTGCGACTGGAGGCTCGCAAGTTGTTGCACAGCCTCGACGTTGGCCAACTGGCTGGTCTGCTGCAGCAGCGCCGAACCATCCATGGGTTCCATTGGGTTCTGATGCCTGAGCTGGGCAACCAGCAGCTCCATGAACAGGTCTGTGCTCATGGAGCCGAGACCGGTTGATCCTTCGGCCGATTTGAGACTGGGCGTTATCGAGCTGATCATGTTGTGCTCCTCTAGAGCCTTCCGTCGAACGAGCCCGGGCCCGTCGACTGCGCAACCAACGAGCTGATCGACGCAGATCTGTTCATGAAACGGGCCGAGTTGTCGGGCCCGGCGGCGCGCACGCCAGCCGTTGCCCCCGCGGCGACTGCCGCGCTTTCGAACCCGGCGCTGTTGTTCTGGCGCCGTTTGTCGAGCATGTCCGACAGGTCGCGCTGCCACCGGTTGGCATCGGCCGTGCCGGCGCCGGCATCGTCGACCGTCACGCTGACCCCGCCAGGCTCCGACACGACCCGAATCTTGATGCCGTGCTGCTCCTCGAGATCCAGCGTCACGGCGCGGGGTGGCGGCAACGACGCTGCTCTGTCCACCGCGTCGAGCACACGCTCGACCAACATGGCCGCACTGCGGGAGATCCCCGAGCTGGCCAGTTCGAACCCAGAGCGCAGTATGTGGGCAGGGCTCTGCGGGGGCCTGGATGCAGCTGCAAAGTCGGCAGCCAACTCGGCGGCCTGATCCATCGCGGCCTGCGAGGTGACCGGTGCCGCATCGAGTTGGGCGGTCTCGGTCGAACCGTCTCCCGAGGCGAGTTCGTCGGCGGCGGT
>JAGQSP010000090.1:0-3182 GCA_020439485.1 Acidimicrobiales bacterium
TAGTGGTCGAGGATGATCTCGCGGTACAGGTCTTCGAGTCCGGGCATTTGTGCTCCTGGCCGTGGCTGTCAGAAGGCGGGTCAGAAAGCGAAGAAGTCCCTGGCCTCGGCCAAGGCGTCGACCAGCGCGTCGACGTCGCTCTCGTCGTTGTACAGGTACAGCGAGGCTCGCGACGTCGCGTTGACGCCGAGAACCCGCATCAGTGGTTTCGCACAATGATGCCCCGCACGAACACAGATTCCGTGCTGATCGAGTACCTGCGAAACATCGTGAGGGTGTGCGCCGGCCAGGTCGAGCGACAACACACCGCCGCGGCTTGCGGGTTCGGATGGGCCGTGGATGACCAGCTCGTCGCCGAATCGCTGTTGGAGGGCGCGCATCGCGTATCCGGTGAGGCTCACCTCGTGAGCCCGGATGCGATCCATGCCTATGTCGCTGAGATAGTCGACGGCGGCACCCAGGCCGATGATCTCGGCGATGGGCGGAGTACCAGCCTCGAACTTGTGGGGGACGGTGTTGGCGGTGAAGCCGTCTTTGCGCACGTCGAGGATCATCTCGCCTCCACCCAGGAACGGTGGCATGGCGTCGAGGATCTCAGATCGACCCCACAGGCAGCCGATTCCGGTGGGGCCGAGCATCTTGTGACCGGTGAACGCGAACAGGTCGCATCCAAGCTCGGCGACATCGGTGGGAAGGTGGGGTACGTACTGGGCGCCGTCGACCAGAACCACGGCCCCGGCAGCGTGGGCGGCGTCGGTGATGCGTCGGATGGGGTTGATGGTGCCCAGCACATTGCTCATCGCAGTGAAGCTGACCATCGAAACGCCGTCCAGAAGGCGGTCGAGGTCGGTCAGGTCCAGCTGTCCGTCAGAGGTGATCGGTATCCAGCGGATCTCGAAGCCCTTCTCGGCGGCCATGATCTGCCAGGGCACGATGTTGGCGTGGTGCTCCATCTCGGTGATCAAGATTGCGTCGCCGGGTCCCAGGTTGGCTCCACCCCACGAGCGTGCAACCAGGTTCATGGCCTCTGTGACGTTCTTGGTGAAGATGATCTCGTCGCTGGATGGTGCCCCGATGAAGCGTGCAACCTTGTTGCGTGCCGACTCCATCATGTCGGTGGCCTCGGCAGCCATCGTGTAGGCGCCGCGATGGACGTTCGCGTTCGAGAACTCGTAGTAGCGGTCCATCGCGTCGAGCACCTGGCGCGGCTTCTGGGAAGAAGCGGCCGAGTCCAGAAACACCAGTCTCGAGTCGTTGATTCGCCGCGACAGGATGGGGAAGTCGGCCTTTATGGCGGCGATATCGAGGTCGTGGGTCACCTCCACGACTCGTATCCCTCGGCCTCGAGTCGCTGGGCCAGTTCCATTCCGCCCGAGGCCACGATTCGTCCGTCGATCATTATGTGAACGTGATCGGGCTGAAGCTCGTCGAGCAACCGCTGGTAGTGGGTGATCAGCACCACGCCCATCTCGGGACGGTCGGCCCTGACCTCTCGCACACCTCGCGCCACTATGCGCAGGGCGTCGATGTCGAGGCCGCTGTCGGTCTCGTCGAGGATGGCCAGGTCTGGTTCGAGGATCGCCATCTGGAGGATCTCGTTGCGCTTCTTCTCGCCGCCCGAGAAGCCCTCGTTCAGATAGCGGTCTGCGAAGGCGGGGTCCATGTCGAGGCGTTCCATCCACTCCATGATCGACAGGCGAAGTTCGAGCACAGACAGGTCGGTGCCCGACCGTGCAGAGGCGGCCTGGCGCAAGAAGTTGATGACGCTGACCCCGGGTATCTCCTGGGGGTACTGGAACGCCAGGAACATGCCGGCCTTGGCTCGGACGTCTGGGTCCCAGTCGGTGATGTCGTCACCCTTGAGCCGGATCGCACCGCCGCCCACTTCGTACTCGGGTGACCCGAGCAGTGCAGAGGCCAGGGTCGACTTGCCCGAACCGTTGGGGCCCATCACGGCGTGGACCTCGCCAGGGCCTACGACCAGGTCGAAGCCCTTGACGATTGCGGGGCCATCCGATCCGTCCTCGGTGGCGACTCGGACGTGGAGGTCTTCGATCTCGAACAGCGGCTGAGACATGGCTACGCAGTCTAGAAGTCGGTCGAGCGATTATCACTATGCGGATAGGGGAAATTCGGAGTCGATGTCACCTCGCCGCGACCGACTGGTCGGTGAATCCCTCGGTGTGAATCAGGTCGGGCCGTGCTCCCAGGCCCTTGGCGGCCTTCTCGCAGTCGGTGACGAACTCGGGGCTGCCGGCGATGAACACGCTCGTGCCACCCAGGGTCGTGAAGATGTCGCCCAGCACGGCTGGGATTCGGCCCTTCAGACCTTCGGTTGGTTCGGGCCCGGTGTAGGTCACGACACTCTTGAAGTTGGGATGCACCGACGACCACCACTCGAACAGCCCGGCCGCGAGCATGTCGTCCGCGCTTCGAGCCGAAAAGACCAGCGTGACCGGATGCGGGAAGCCCCGGCGCAGCGCAGCGTCGGTGAGGGCCAGAATCGGCGCCAGCCCCGAACCGGCTGCTAGGCACACGACCGGTGTCTCGGTCGAGGGATCGCCGATGAAGGTCCCGAAGGGTCCAGAGGCGATCAGGTGTGAGCCCACCTGTGCGTGCTCGTGTATCCAGCCGCTGGTCACGCCGCCTTCGATGCGCGTAATCAGCAGGCTGATCTCGCCGTCGGGTCTGGGTGCATTCGCGATCGAGTAGCAGCGTTCAGCTGTGGGGTCGTCGCTGGGGCTGATGGTCAGGTACTGACCTGGCCAGTAGCGCAGCGGTCCCCCTTCGGTCGGCCGGATGCGCAGTTCGACGATGGTCGGCGTGCGCTGGATGCGGTCTGTCACCACATACGGCACGTCGAGCCGTGGCGGGAACAGCTTCGGCAGAGCGTCCTCGGTGCCATAGTCGATTTCCAGTTCTTCCGAGAGCGGCGTCGCCATGCACATCAGGCCGAATCCGGCCTCGCGTTCGGCGCTCGAAAGGGCCATCGACAGCACCATGCCCTGGTCGAACTCGCCGCAAAGCACCTTGGTCTTACATTCGCCGCAAGCTCCGGCGCGGCAGTTGTTGTCCAGTGCGTAGCCGGCTCTTTCCAGGGCGGCCAATACCGTCTCGCCCGGCTTGGCCTCTACCCGCTGCCCCGACGGTTGGAGAATTATCTCCGACATTGTTCTCCCTAC
>JAGQSP010000090.1:3206-7582 GCA_020439485.1 Acidimicrobiales bacterium
TATTGGGCTGGTCAGTGACTGGAGCGCCATCGCGCCACGAGGGCTCCTCTGGTTCGGGCGAGGAGCCCTCGTGTGCGAACAGCGCAGACTGCGGGTCAAAAGACGGGGATGATGTCTTCCATCTCGATGTCGCTGATCTCCTCACCGGAGATCCCGACCTCGGGGATGGCGGGGAAGGGGATGTCATAGCGGTCGAGTACACCCTTCAGGTTGAGGATGGCCTCGCGCCAGTTGTCCTTCTTGGTCTCGTAGTCGGGGATGTAGAAGCCCGCACCGCGTGCCACAGCTTCGCCGGCGCGCTGAACCTCGATGAAGTCGTCTGGCAGGTCCCAGAAGTCTTCCGGCGGCTCGAACAGCACCGCCGACAAGAACAGGTACCCCGCTCTGATCTGCTTGGTGATGAGCGAGCGATCTTCGACGGCCAGCTTGGGGTAGTCGCGCTGCATCAACGACATGCAGATGGCCATGTGCCTGCCCTCGTCGCGACCGATGTTCTTGAAGGCCTCCTGGAAGACCTTCTCGGTTGCGCCCGAGGCCATCTGGTGGAAGATGGTGGCGGCTGCGATTTCGCCCATCAGGAAGCTCGAGAACAGCACGGCCAGGCTGTACTTCGGCACCGCCTGCTTGTAGCCATCCCAATAGCGTGAGCCGTTGTAGTAGAGCCACCTGGCATTGCGCTGCAGCTTCTTGCCCAGCTCGGTCTTGGGTTCGTAGGTCAGTGGGTCGGGGTGTTCCAGCAGCGTCGTGATGGCCAGGCCACACATCTGCTCGTGGTTCTGCTCGTCGCGTGTCACAGAGAAGAAGCAGCGGCGAACAGGGTCTTCCTCGTGGTCTTCGTAGGTCTTGATCAGCGCCGCGGCGAACACGGGTGGCGCCGAAGCATCGAACACACTCAGCAGCGTCCACCAGTAGGCGATGGCCTCGCGCTGCTCCCAGGAGTACTTGGAAGCGTCGAACTCGGACCAGCTGAGCGATGCCGGGTCCCAGTTCTCGCGCAGTGCGGCGGCGTAGATCTCCTCCATCTTGTCCGTCTCGCGAACCCACGACAGGGGAAAGACGTTGTGTGGGTTGTCGATGGGAGGAGGTTCCTGCGAACGGGTGTTGTCGGCGATGGTCATCTGTGTTCCCCCTTGGCGGTGTCGGAATATCGTTTGAATCTTGATTATCAAAAGTCAAACTACTGAATTGCGACTGTGGTGTCAACGGGGTGTTGAGGCAGATGTCACTTCGCAGCTGGGAACCGCCGAGCCGGTCGCGTGCGTCCCATGTGTGTCGGGCCCGATGAGGTCCTAGTACGAAGCAACAGTCACGAAAGGCATCAAATGCTGCGCAAGACCCTTCTGCCGGCCATCGTTGGTCTCCTCGTTTTCGGGGCCGTGGCCTGCGGCGGCGACTCCGACTCGTCGGTCGACGACGGCGACACCTCGCAGACAACGGTCACGACCGAGGCGGCCGACTCCGAAGACGGCCTTGGCGTCGGTGGTGGCAACCCTGCCGCGGGTGCGTGCCCCGAGGACGATCCCGACTGCTACGAGGACGGCACCGAGGCAACACCTGGGCCTCCATCTGGCGAGTCGGGTGAGGCCGGTGAGTCTGACGACGAGATGCTGCGCCAGGAGGCTCAGGCCTTGCTGGGGTTGGGCCAGGACGATCTACCAGCCGACGTGAGAATCGCTCGCATCGGCGACGAGTCGTTCATGTTGACCGAGGACTACGTGATAGGTCGCAAGACCGTCGAGTTGGACGACACCGACGGAAGCGGTCTGCGCGTGGTGAGCGTCACCGTCGAACTCGACGGCGGTCCGCAGACCTTCGATCTGACGGCTGGCTGACGAGGATCACCAGCCCCGGTCGACCCATTCCTGCAGGTGTGGGCGCTCGTTGCCAATCGTGGTGTCGAGCCCATGGCCTGGTAGCACGATGGTGTCGGGCCCGAATTTCGAGAACATCCGGTCTTCGATGCTCTGGATGATCGTCTCGAAATCTTCGGAGTTGCCGAACGTGTTACCAGGCCCTCCGGGGAACAGCGTGTCGCCTGTGAACAGCAGCGGGGTGCCCTCGACGTGGAAGCTCATCGAGCCCGGGGTGTGGCCTGGGTTGTGGATGGTGTGAATGCGCAAGCGTCCGACCTCGATCACCGATTGGTCCTCGAGGATGAAGTCGTAGCTTGGCAACATCGCTGCGTCCTCGGCGGTCACACCCACCTCGTAGCCGGCGTCGCGGATGGCGGGAATGGCCTGGATGTGATCCCAGTGGCCGTGGGTTTCGACGACCGTACGGACACCGAGGCTCTGGCAGAGCTCAAGCAACAGCTCGTGTTCGTTGGCTGCATCGATCAGCACGGCATCGCCGGTTTCGGTACAGCGGATGGTGAAGACGTTGTTCTCGTACGGTCCGACCACCACCTTGTGGACCTCGATGCCAGTACCCGACCAGTGCAGCGTGTTTCGAGCCATACGAGATGTTATCGCTGCGGCGTGTCGCTCGATCAGACCTGGGCCTCCGTCAGGCTGATGACGTCGAACCCGAGCTCCGCGGCTGCCGGTATCTGGGCGAACTCGAAAGTCAGAAAGGACACCGGGCGGGGGAGTCGATCTGCGGCTGCGATCTGGATGGCGTCGATCGTCTTGAGGCCGAACTGTGAACCCAGATCGGTTGCCCTCGCCAGGAGACGATCGTCGACCGGGACGACGTGCATGTGGTCCCAGTCGTCTCGGAAGCGTGACCACAGGCGCTGCTGGTCGAAGGGGCCCATCGCCAGCCGGTGAAGGCCGAGCTGTACCTCGGTGCGAGAGATTGCCGACACGCACCAGAGGTCGGTCTCGTCCATGGCTTCGACCACCAGGGCGTGGTGTTCGTCGGCGAAGTAGCGAATGAGCAGCGCCGACGAATCGATGAACAGCATGCTCAGCGCCCCCTGAGGTCGCGCAACACATCACTGGCCCGAAGCCCTGCCACGGCCGAGTTGGGCTGTGGCGGCCTTGGTGTCTCGGTTCTGGCAGGAGGTTGCACGAGCCCGGTGGCGATCAGGTCTTCGAGGGTCGGGTCGGCGGCCTGGCCCAGGGGCCCCAGCCGTGCGACAGGTCTGCCGTCGACCGTCACCACCACCGGGTCGCCGGCGCCGGCACGGCGCACATGGGTCGCGAGGTCGGCCCTCAGCTCGCGGATTCCGATGTGGGTTTCGGGGCCGCGGGTCATCGCCACAGTGTACGCATGCGTACACATCTCGATGTGCACTTCTTCGATGCCTCGACTACAAATGGCTCCAGTTCGCAGAACAGGAGACACACGTGAACTTCGCCTTCACCGAAGAGCAGGAAGAGCTGCGCAGCATCGTCCGGTCGTTCCTCGAGGACAAGTCGCCCGAGAGCGCCGTCCGCGAGCTCATGGAGACCGAGAACGGCTACGACCAGGCCGTGTGGTCGCAGATGGCCGAACAGCTGGGCCTGCAGAGCCTGATCATTCCCGAGGAGTACGGCGGGCAGGGCTTCGGCTATGTCGAGCTGATCGTGGTTCTCGAGGAGATGGGCCGCGCCTTGTTGTGTGCACCGTTCTTCTCGTCGGTGGTCCTGGCCGCCAACGCACTGATGCAGTCTGGCAACACGGCGGCCATGGAGCAGTACCTTCCGGGTATCGCGTCCGGCGAAACCATCGCCACGCTGGCGTTGGCCGAGGCCAACGGTCGCTGGGATGCCGAGGGCGTCACCGTCGAGGCTTCGGGCGACTCGGGCTCGGTGACCCTGTCTGGCGAGAAGATGTTCGTCATCGACGGCGCCACCGCCAACCTGATCATCGTTGCTGCCAAGGCCAACGGTGGTATCCACCTGTACACGGTCGACGGCGACGCATCGGGCCTGACCCGCGAGTCGCTGGCCACCATGGACCAGACCCGCAAGCAGGCTCGCCTGACGTTCGACAACACGCCTGCACAGCACCTGGCCGACACCAACAACTTCGAGATGATCTCGACCATCCTCGACCTGGCCGCCGTTGGTCTTGCCGCAGAGCAGGTCGGTGGCGCCCAGTTCGTCATGGAGATGGCTGTTCAGTACGCCAAGGATCGTGTGCAGTTCGGTCGTCCGATCGGTTCGTTCCAGGCCATCAAGCACAAGTGCGCCGACATGTTGCTCGAGGTCGAGTCGGCCAAGTCTGCTGCGTACTACGCCGGCTGGTGTGCTGCCGAGATGAACGACGAGCTGCCCTCGGTCGCCTCGCTGGCCAAGGCCTACTGCTCGGAGGCGTACTTCCACTGTGCGGCCGAGAACATCCAGATCCACGGCGGCATCGGCTTCACCTGGGAGCACCCGGCTCACCTGTACTTCAAGAGGGCCAAGAGCTCTGAGCTGATGTTCGGCGATCCCGCCTACCACCGCGAG
>JAGQSP010000090.1:7674-7952 GCA_020439485.1 Acidimicrobiales bacterium
GGGCCCCGTCACCTTGGTGGCGGGGCCTGGTCGCGCTCGGGGTCGATGTGAGGGCGTATCCTGATCGGTCTCATGTTCATCGTCGCCGCGATATTGGTTGCAGTGATCGTGTTCGTCATCGCGGCCTGGGCTATCGGTCGTGAGGCGCAGCGCTTGGGGTCCCAGCGTCTGATGCCCGTGTACCGGCTCGATGAGGCCGTCGATTTCGTGTCGGGTCGACTGTCGTTCGAGCTGGCTGCTTCGATGTCTCGCGACGAGGTCCGCGAGGTTCTTCGCGA
>JAGQSP010000090.1:8048-9305 GCA_020439485.1 Acidimicrobiales bacterium
TCTGGCGGTTTCGATGTGACGCGTCCCCAGGTCGATGCGGTGGTGGCCGAACACCTCGCTTACTTGGCGGCCATCGGTGCCTTGGGTCGGGTCGAGGGGCAATAGAGTGTGGGGAATGGATCGTCCAAAGGGCCTCGAGGGGTTTCGCTTCGTCGGAGACAAGCGCACCCAGATCGTCTATGACCTCGACCAGTGCACCGAAGCCGACGCCGTAGCCGACCTCGCTGCGGCTCACCAGTTCGCAACGTTCGGACCAGACACGTTGGCTGAGGCGCGCAACCGCGGCTACCGGCCGAGCCCGACCTCGCGCTGACGGCACCCGGGTGGCGTTCGAATCCAGCGAGATCACCATCGAGCAGGGCGGCCCTACGCTCGAGGCGTACTTGACCATGCCCAAGGGCGCCGGGTCTTCGGTGCCGGGGGTGGTGTTGGTTCACGGGTTCCCGTCCATCGCCCGGCCGGGTAAGCCGAGCCAGTCGTACCACTTGTTGGCCGAGCGCATCAGTGACGAGTTGGGCTGGGCCGCGCTGGCGGTCAGCCTTCGCGGTTGTGGCGATTCGGAAGGACAGTTCTCGGCGCGAGGCTGGATTTCCGATGTCGACCGTGCGGTTGCGACCATCGGCGAGAATGCAAAGCGGGTTTGCCTGATCGGCTCAACGACGGGCGGCAGCCTCGCGATTGTGGCGGCGGCGCTGAACCCTGCGGTCGGTGCGGTCGCTGCAATTGCGGCACGGGCCGACTTCGACGATTGGGCGGCCCAACCGCAAGCGTTTCTCGACCATTGTCGCCGGGTGAAGGTGGTCGACGAGGACGGCTATCCCGAGTCTCTGCAGGACTGGTCGGCCGAACTGAAGACGTTCCGACCGATCGATCATGTGTCCAAGCTGGCTGGCCGCGAGCTGATGGTCATCCACGGGGCCGCAGACAGGCAGGTGCCCGCCGGTGATGCCAGGGTGCTGGCCGACGCCCACGGCGCAGCGCATCTGCGAATCCTCGACGGTGGCGACCATCGGGTTCGCCACGACCCTCGCTGTGTTGCACTGCTGTTCGGCTGGCTCGACCGCCAGAGCGATTAGCCGGCCGGCGGGGTCAGAGCCCGGGCTTGAAGATCATCAGGTAGAGCTCGACGATCATCAGAACCGTGATGATCGTGACGCCAAGGGTCGCCTTGCTCTCGGCGGCGCGGTCGCCGTTCGCCATCGCCTTCTCGCCCGGGATGACCATGGCGTGCATTACGCCGAGGATGGCTACCCACAC
>JAGQSP010000733.1:0-1563 GCA_020439485.1 Acidimicrobiales bacterium
GCGGCGGCGATGTCGTCGAAGTCGATGACACCCAGCCGTTCGAAGGCCAACAGAGCGGCCCCGATGCTGACGGTGTGGTTGCCGTGCTCGAGCTGATGCACCGGTGTGCCCATGACGTCGGCCATGATCTGGCACCACAGGGCAGACTGAGCCGCACCGCCGTAGAAAGCGAAGTGGTCGAATCGGCGCTTGGCGAACTTCTCGACGGGGCCCCGCAACCACCGCAGGTTCAGCGCCACACCTTCCAGAACCGCACGCGCCATGTCGCTGCGGGTAGTGGTGGCCGACATGTTCAGGAAGCCACCACGCATGTGGTCGTTGGCCGAAGGAGCAATCGCGCCGCCCACCCACGGCAGGAACAGCAGCTTGTTGCTGCCCGCAGGTGCCGCGGCGGCCGCCGCCTCCAGCCGGTCGAAGCGGTCGTCTGGTGCGTCGGAAATGGCATCGTGAAACGCGTCGTCCGGGTACACGACATTGTCGAGGAAGCGATCCAACGCGGCGCCCGCCATGCCGTTCTCGGCCATCACGAAATAGGTGCCCGGAACCGTGCTGGGCATGCTCAAGATGGCGTGACGCACGTCTGTGTGCTTGCGGTCTACGTGGGTGATCATCACGCAGGTCGAACCCACCGACACGCCGGCGTGGTCGCCGGTGAAGGCGCCGCACCCTATGCCGCCGGCCTGCGTGTCGTTCAACCCGGTCACCACCTTGGTGTCGGTGCCCAGACCCAGCTGCTCGGCCGCAGCGGGTGTCAGGGTGCCGACGATGTCGTTCATGGCGACCAGCTCTGGCAGCTTGGCGCGGTCTATCAGCGACGCCTCGACCAGATCGTCGCTGTAGTCGGTGGCATCGAGCGTGCGGTTGTCGACCATCAGCGACATGAACGCGGTGGCCTGGTTGGCGGTGGCTCGGCCGGTGAGGCGCATGGTGAGAAAGTCCATGGGCTCGAGCAAGTAGGCGGTGCGGTCGTAAACGTCGGGCCTGGCGTATTTGAGGTATCGCATGTGGGTCAGCGAGATGCCTCCGGCGATGGGAGGCAGACCGTGCAGGCGCAGCCATTGCGCCAAGTGGATCGGCGAATCGACGATTCGCGGCGTGCCCGGCAGCTGCTTGAGGTTGGCGGTGGCGCCCCGGTGGTCTTGCCACAGGATCATGTCGGCGAGTGCGTTGCCGTTCGCGTCTACAGGCACGATCGACGAGTACTGGCTGGTGCAGATCACGGCGACTATCTGCTCTGGGTTCACGCCCGAGGCGGCGACCGCCTGCCTGGTCGCGTCGACGACGGCCGCCCAGATCTGCTGGGGGTCTTGTTCGACGGCGTCGCCCGAGCGGATCGTGTCGACATGGGTGCGGGCCGTTCCGACAGGTTGGCCTTGAGGTGTCACCACAGCGACCTTGGGGCCACTGGTACCGAGGTCGATTGCGACGACGTGGGGGTTTGACATGCTCGCGATCTTCGCAGATAGGGTCGCGACCGGCCGATGCGAGCCGCCGCGGGAGGCAGAGATGGGTCCCTATCCGTATGCAGACCGGTATCCGGTGCTTCGAGGGATGCCGGCCCAG
>JAGQSP010000733.1:1674-2030 GCA_020439485.1 Acidimicrobiales bacterium
GCCTTCACCGGCGAGGCGTTCAAGATGTACAGCCACATGAACGTGCTGCAGCGCGACGTGTGCCCCAGCGCCACCCGGTTCGAGGGCGAGATCATCGCCATGGGGCTCGACCTGATGAACGCCCACGCGATCGACGGTTCGGACAACCCCGGCGAGCCGTGCGGGATGATCACCAGCGGAGGCAGCGGCAGCATCCTGCACGCGATGCTGGCCTATCGAGAGGCCGCCACGGCCAGGGGCATCACCCGGCCCAACATCGTCAAGCCCGAGACCGGCCACCCGGCATTCGACAAGGCCTGCCACCTGCTGGGCATGGAGATGCGCCGCGTGCCCGTGGACCCGTCGACCACCCAAGC
>JAGQSP010000091.1 GCA_020439485.1 Acidimicrobiales bacterium
GATGTGTTCAGCGCTTGTCTGCCATGTATGTCTGAAGCCGCTGCATTACGGCCTCGCCCGCCTTGTCGACCGAGCCGGCATCGAAGGGCGGCTGGGGGTCGTACTCGATCATCAGCTGCATGGCCTTGGCAGCCAGGTCGTCGACCAGCAGTTCGCTGAGCCGCAGCGCCATGTCGATGCCAGACGAAACACCGGCGGCGGTGATGATTCGCTGGTCAAGGTGTTCGACCACGCGTTGGCCGGTGGGGTGGGCGCCCAGCGATTCGAGCAATCCGTACGCACCCCAGTGAGTCGTGGCGGTCAGCCCGCTCAGCAAGCCCGCCTGAGCCAGCACCAGCGAACCGGTGCACACCGACGTGGTGAAGGTGGTGCCGGGGTGGACACGCTTGAGCCACTGGACCACCCCCGCGTCGTCGCTCAGCAGGTCACGCGTCCCGACCCCTCCTGGCACCAGCACCACATCGGGTGAGCTGACGTCGTCATAGGCAGCGTCGACATTCAAACCGAGGAACCCGTTGTCGGTGCGCAGCATGCCCGGCTGGTCTCCGACGAACACAACGCTGGCTCCGGGTAGGCGCTGAAGCACCTCGTATGGCCCGATGGCGTCGAGAGCTGTCACCCGGTCGAACAAAGCGATGGCGATTTGCATGGTGGTCTCCTTGATGGTGGCTAGATGATTTGGATGAGGGTGTGTGATCTGTCCGAAGTGGGTCAGCGCCCGCCGACCTGTCGTCGGTAGGCGTCTGGCGACGTGCCCAGCCGGCGATGGAACGCCCGACGCATCGTTTCGACGGTGCCGAACCCGCACCGCGCAGCGATCGACTCGAGGCCGGCATCGCCTTGTTCCAACAGGTGGCGAGCGGCCTCGACCCGTACACGCTCGATGTATCGCGCCGGGGGCTCTCCCACCTCGGCGCGGAACCTCCTGGCGAAGTTGCGCGGCGACATGGCGCAAGCGGAGGCCAGCCGGTTTACCGACAGGTCGGTGCCGGGATCGCTGTGGATCAGGTCGCGCGCGGTCTCGATGGGTGGGCTGGTTGGTTGATCAGACCACACGGGCGCGCCGAACTGGGTTTGGCCTCCGGGGCGTCGCAGGTACACGACCAGGTGACGGGCGATCGTCTGGGCGACGTCGGTGCCGAGGTCGCTTTGAACAAGTGCCAGGGCCAGGTCGATTCCGGCGGTCACCCCGGCCGAAGACCACAAGAACTCGTCGACCACGTAGATCGAGTCGGGAGCAACCTCGATGCTCGGGTAGGTGCCGGCGAGTTGCCCTGCATAGGCCCAGTGGGTGGTGACCCTTCGGCCGTCGCAGATGCCTGCGGCTGCCGCGACGAATGCCCCTGTGCACACCGTTGCGACGCGATGAGCGTTCGGCGCAGCGGCTTCCAGCCACGAGGTCAGGCGCCCCATCTCGGCAGAGGTGGTGGCGCGTGACCCAGACCCGCCGGGCACCACGATGGTGTCGAAGGGTCCGGCCGGGGCGGGCAGCGCCTGATCTGCCATCAGCCTGGATCCGCTCTCGGTGCATATCGGCCCGTCGCCGCCGACCGAGGCCGAAATGAGTTCGTACCGGGGTTCGGTCGAGTCTGTTGAGTCCAGCAGACGATTGGCGCCGAAGAACACCTCGTGCGGGCCAACTAGGTCGAGGGCCTGGATTCCGTTGTAGAGCACGAATACGACCCTGCGAACCACACCACGATCGTGCCCCAGCCGGGCGTTGGCCGCAATGACACAGATCCCACTGTTTCTGCCATCAGTTGTGCGGCACGGCGCCCCTAGGAGGCTTTGGGCCCGTCTGTGGGAGGCCCGGCGAACGCCTGAGCCCGCTCGAGCCACTCGCGGGCCACAGGCGTTGCTTCCAGCCCGGTGTCGTCGACGTGCCGGCGCTGGGTGACCACCAGGCAAAAGTCGACGGCGTCGCCGGTGACGGTTTCGGTTGCCTCCGGTGGGCCGAACGTCCAGACTTCGCCCGTCGGCGAGGTCAACTCGACGCGCACGGGCGCCTCGGGTGCGGTCTCGCCACGGTTGGCGTAGGACCACCCGCGGGTGATGAAGCCGATCTGAGCGACGTGGCGGAGCCGGTCGGAACCGGGCCGGTCGACCCCGACGGTGTCGACGACATCTTGGCCGTGGGCCCAGCACTCCATGAGCCGAGCGGTGAGAAACGACTTGGATCCCATCGAAGGGCCGTACCAGGGAACGCGATCGTCGTTGGAGAGGGTCGCTGCCGCTTCGGCCAGCAGTCGGCGATTGGTGCGCCAAGCATCGAGGCGATCGGCCGCCGACATTCGCCGATAGGCACCGAGGGTGACCTCGTCGACGTCGAGGCCTTGGCCGAACAGGCGGGCGACGCCTTCCTTGAATCCGTCGGGATCGGTAATGGCCTGGGCCGCAGTGGCGTCGAAGTAGGTCAGATGGCCTATCTGATCGCCGACCGTCCAGCCCGGGCTGGGTGTCGGCAGTTCCCAATCGGCGTCGTCGAGCGCAGCGATGATCTCGTCGAGAGCGTTCTGTTCGTCGAGGAGGTCCTGCAGCACTGTCGAGATGTCCATGGCGTGCTCCTGATCGTCGGCGTGCCGATCGTAGGCCGAAACCGTGTGGGGCTTTGGTGTCGAACCCTCGATGTTGAGAAGCTGGGCCGATGACAGACCAAGCCGCGCCAGCGTCGACCTCGCCCATTCGCATCGGCAACTGCTCTGGGTTCTTCGGAGACCGACCCAGCGCGGCGCGCGAGATGGTCGAGGGCGGCCCCCTCGACGTCTTGACCGGCGACTGGTTGGCCGAGCTGACGATGCTGATCCTCAGCCGCATCAGGGCCAAGCGCCCCGGAGCCGGTTACGCACGAACCTTCGTCACCCAGATGGAAGAGGTGATGGGAACGTGCCTCGACAAGGGAATCAAGGTCGTCTCCAACGCCGGGGGGCTCGACCCCGACGGGTGTGCCGAGGCCGTAGCCGAGGTGGCCCAGAAGCTGGGCCTGTCACCAACCATCGCCTATGTCGACGGTGACAACCTGTTGTCGCGCGCCGTCGAACTGGCGCAATCGGGAGCCCTGCAACCCTTCGCCGACTCGACTCTGGGCGACCCGACCAAATACCTCAGCGCTAACGCCTACCTGGGTTGTTGGGGAATTGTCGACGCGTTGACCCGTGGCGCAGACATCGTGATTACCGGGCGCGTCACCGACGCGGCCGTCGTATGCGGTCCCGCCGCCTGGCATCACGGATGGGCTCGCGACGACTTCGACGAACTGGCAGGTGCCGTTGTGGCGGGTCACGTCATCGAATGTTCGGCCCAGGCAACCGGCGGCAACTATTCGTTCTTTCAGGAGATTCCGGGCCTGGACCAGCCCGGCGGCGCACGGTTCGGGTTCCCGTGGGCCGAGGTCGCCTCCGACGGCTCCAGCATCATCGGTAAACACGACGCAACCGGCGGGATGGTCTCGGTGGGCACCGTGACCTCACAGCTGTTGTACGAAATCGGCGGCCCCGAGTATCTCGGGCCGGACGTCACCACACGCTTCGACACCATCGAACTCGAGCAGGTCGGACGAGACCGAGTGCGCATCTCGGGGGTCAAGGGTCAGGCGCCACCATCGACCCTCAAGGTCGCCATGAACGAGCTGGGCGGCTATCGCAACTCGTTCACGCTGGCCCTCACCGGCCTCGACGTCGATGCCAAGGCCCAGTTCGCGCAGGCCGCTTTCTGGGATGCGTGCCCGTTCGGGCCAGAAGATTTCGAATCGATCTCGAGCCGCGTGGTTCACACAGGCAAGCCCGATCCGGCGACCCAGGAGGAAGCCACCGCCATCTGGCGGGTGACCGTGAAAGACCCAGACGAGCGCAAGGTCGGCCGCGCCTTCAACGACGCCCTGATCCACTGTGCCCTGGCGTCGATCCCCGGCTTCCACGGCATCGGCGGCGGGCCCACCGCAGGTACCCCGTTCGGGGTCTACCGACCGGCCCTCGTGGCATCAGATCTGGTGCCCCAGTACTCGCACATACTGGGCGGCGAGACCAAGATGATCGACTCGGTCGCACCCACCGGCGAGGCCATTCAGGTCGAGGTCGCCACCCCGGCCCCCAGCCCATCGGGCCCGACCACCGACGCCCCGATCGGCAGGGTCGTCGGAACACGATCGGGCGACAAGGGAGGCGACGCAAACCTGGGTGTATTCACCCGCTCTGACGATGCGTGGGCCTGGCTGGACGACTTCCTCACCGTCGAGCGGCTGAAGCAGTTGCTGCCCGAGGCCGCCGCCCTCGACATCGAGAGGCACCGGTTCCCGAAACTGCGCTCGCTCAACTTCGTCCTGCACGGCTTGCTGGAGGAAGGCGTCGCGGCGTCGACGCGCCAGGACGGCCAGGCAAAGGCCCTGGGCGAGTGGCTGAGATCTCGGGTGGTTCCGATTCCAGATTCCATACTCGGAGACGGCAACTAGCCCCCGATGAACCGCCGCCTTGCGTTCTACCTGGGTGGCTTCCTGGGGCCGTTCGGGACGCTGCTGACAATCCCCATGCTTCCAGAGCTGCGAGACGAGTTCTCGGTCAGCACCGAAGCGGCCGGCCTGAACCTCACCGCTTATGTCATGCCGATGGCCGTGCTGTTGGTGTTCTCTGGCACCTACGGCGAGCGGTGGGGCCGCATTCGGACGGTGCGAATCACATGCGCTGTGTACGCGGTCGCGTCGATGCTGTGCGCGCTGGCGCCCAGCTTCGCGATCTTCCTGGCCGGTCGGGGGCTCCAGGGCATGGCCAACGCGTTCTTCACCCCGCTGCTGGTCGCGTCGTTGGCCGAGGCAACGCCACCCGAGCTGTTGGGGCGCGCCGTCGGGATGTACTCGAGCTTCCAGGCCATCGGCACCGCCGCCGCGCCGCTGGTCGGAGGGTTCGC
Source organism: Acidimicrobiales bacterium (assembly GCA_020439485.1). GTDB lineage: Bacteria > Actinomycetota > Acidimicrobiia > Acidimicrobiales > Poriferisodalaceae > JAAETH01. The sequence continues at coordinate 4,897 of JAGQSP010000091.1, forward strand.
TGCCGATACGCAGTGGCGGGCAGCGTTCGTGGTCGCCGCCGTGGTGGCTGTCGCAATAGCGTCGTTCGCCCCTCCCGAGCAGGCCAGCAGAAGTGCCGAACCGCCATCGCTTCGCCCCCTGTTCACCAAGCCCATCAATCTTCTGGGCCTGGGGTTCATGGCGGGCTCCATCGGCCCCCTGGGCGCCGGGGTGCTGGTGGGGTTGGCAGCACGTGACGAACTGGGCCTCGACGGTGGCACCAC
>JAGQSP010000734.1 GCA_020439485.1 Acidimicrobiales bacterium
TCGTGGTTCGGCTGGCTGGTCGTCGCCGTCTCGGTGGCCATGTTCGCCGGCGGGGTCGTGACGTTCGCGTGGTCGTACCTGATAGCGGTCGAGCGCAGTCGCACCGACGAGCTGTCTGTCGCAGGCCTCTACCTGCTGGCCGAGGGCGCTCCCAAGGACGTCCGCATCAACATGTTGGGTGCTTTGGGCGTTCAGGTGGTGGCATCGCTGGCCGCTGCGGCGGTCAAGCCCTACTCGTTCATGGCCTTCGGCATTCTCGCCCCGCTGCTGGGAATGGGCCTGGCGGGCATGTGGTCGGCGAGGCACGGTCAGTTCCGACCTCGCATGGCCGATCAGGTTGTGATGGGAAACACTCCCAGACGGTGGCAGAATCAAGAACGACCAGTCGATCAAGACCATCCAGTCGAGGGAGAACCAGCGGTGCTGGACGAAGCAACAGAGACCCGTGTCATCAACGCATCGCCGGCACGTTGCTACGAGATCGCCACCGATTTCGCCAGCTATCCCGAGTGGACGACCGACTTGAAAGACGCCGAGGTGGTCGATACCGACGCCGAGGGTCGTGCCACTCTGGTGGCCTTCCGTGCTGCGGCCATGGGGCGCTCTGCCACATACACGCTGCGCTATGACCACTCCGATGCTCCGCGCGTCCTGTCGTGGACACAAGACAGTGGCGACATCACCAAGCGGCTCGAAGGCTCTTACCTGTTCGAGCCCGTCGATGGCGAGGCCGACAAGTGCCAGGTCACCTACCACCTGATCGTCGAGCTCGCCGTGCCGTTGCCCGGTTTCGTCAAGCGACGTGCCGAGGGTCGCATCATCCACACCGCGCTCGACGATCTCCAGTCGCGCGCCGAGACGGTCTGATCCGCCTGCGCAGGCCGAGCAGTCCGTCATGAGCAGCTCGGGTTTCACCGCCGGAATCGACGTTGGCGGCACCAAGTGCCTGGCCGTCGTCGTAGACCCCGACAACCGAATCGTCGCGGAGAGTCGCGTGCCAACGCCGCGCGGTGCCACGGCCCTCATCGACGTGGTCGAGGCCATGGCCCACGAACTCATCGAGCTGGCGGGTGGACTCGACGGAATTGGCGTAGGTCTGCCTGGTCAGATGGACCTCAGTGGCCGAATGGCCTTTGCCCCCAACCTCGACCTCGGTGACCTGCCGCTTCAGGCGCTGCTGGAAGACCGACTCGAGACCGGGGTGTTCGTCGACAACGAGGCGAACTGCGCTGCCACGGCCGAGTTGGCGTTGGGTGTGGCCCGCGGGGTCTCCGATGCCGTCTTGATCACCCTCGGAACCGGTTTCGGCAACGCCATCATCGTCAACGGAATGGTCAACCGTGGTGCCTTCGGCATGGCTGGCGAGCTGGGTCACACGGTGGTCAACCCGTCGGGACCCCAGTGCAGCTGTGGCAACCGCGGGTGCCTAGAGCGCTACGCCAGCGGCTCGGGACTGCAGTGGATGGGGCGCGAAGCTGTCGCCAGCGGCGAAGCACCCCGCCTGTTGACCCTGGCTGGCGGCGATGTCGAGAACGTCAAGGGCGAGCACGTCACCCGCGCGGCCCGCGACGGCGACAAGGCAGCCCTCGAGGTCGTCGACCGCTTCAGCTGGTGGTTGGCGCTGGGTTTGGCCAACGCTGTGGCGGTGCTGGACCCAGAGATGGTGATCCTCGGGGGTGGGCTCGTCACCGACTGGGATCTGTTCGATCAGCGGGTGCGTCACCACTACGACTCGATGGTGCTTGCGGGCGCATACCGGCCGCCGTTGCGCATCGAGCCAGTGGCCCTGGGCGAGCGCGCTGGCGCCCTCGGCGCCGCCTTGTCGGCCCGATCGCTCTAATCGCTGTCGCGACACCCCGCAGCGCCCGATACTCTCGCCCGCGTGGAATTCCGCCGCATCACCAACCTGCCTCCCTACGTCTTCACCATCATCGACTCGCTGAAGATCGAGATGCGACGTGCTGGTTCCGACGTCATAGACCTCGGTTTCGGTAACCCCGATCTGCCCTCGCCAGAGATCGCGGTCAACAAGCTGGCCGAGGCCGCTCACAACTCTCGCAACCACCGCTATTCGGCCAGCCGGGGTATCCCGAAGCTGCGCCTGGCCGTGTCGAACCTGTACAAGCGCACTTGGGACGTCGACCTCGATCCGGACACCGAGGTCATCAACACCATCGGCGCCAAGGAGGGGTTCTCGCACCTGATGTGGACCCTGCTGGCGCCCGGCGACGCGGTGCTGGTGCCGGCACCGTCGTACCCCATCCACATCTTCGGGCCCCTGTTCACCGGTGCCAACGTTCGCGAGGTTCCGCTGACCACGGGCGACGAGTTCTTCGACGCCCTGGTCGATCGGTTCGAATATTCGTGGCCCCGCCCGCGGGTCATCGTGTTGTCGTTCCCGCACAACCCGACCACCACGTGCGTCGACCTCGACTTCATGCAGCGCGTGGTCGACTTCGCACGCGAGCGCGAGGTGTTGCTGGTGCACGACTTCGCCTACGCCGACCTGGGTTTCGACGGCTATCAGCCGCCGTCGATCCTGCAGGCCGAGGGGGCAAAGGAGGTGGCTGTCGAGTTCTATTCGCTGACGAAGTCGTTCTCGATGGCCGGATGGCGGGTGGCGTTCATGGTGGGCAATCCCGAGGTCGTGGCGGCGTTGGCCAAGCTCAAGAGTTATCTCGACTATGGCACGTTCCAACCCATCCAGATCGCCTCGATCATCGCCATGAACGAGGCACCCGACTATCCCGCCGAGATGCGCCAGATCTATCAAGGACGCCGCGACGCCCTGGTTTCGGGTCTCAACCGCATCGGCTGGAAGATCGAGCCCCCCAAGGGCACCATGTTCACCTGGGCTCCGATACCAGAGCCATACCGCGACATGGGCTCTGTCGAGTTCGCCAAGAAGTTGGTGCGTGAGGCCAAGGTGGCCGTGTCGCCCGGTGTCGGTTTCGGCCCCGGTGGCGAGGGCAACGTTCGCTTCGCTCTCATCGAGAACGAACACCGCATCGGCCAGGCCATCTCGTCGCTGCGCACCGCCATGCCAGACCTGGGCTGAGTCGGGCCCCGCTCGTGGTCGCCGATAACATCGGCGCCATGCCAGAGCTTCGTTCGAACACCAGCACACAAGGCCGCAACATGGCGGGGGCCCGGGCTCTGTGGCGGGCCACGGGCATGACCGAGGACGACTTCGGCAAGCCAATCGTGGCCATCGCCAACTCGTTCA
>JAGQSP010000092.1 GCA_020439485.1 Acidimicrobiales bacterium
CGGTTCGCCCCGAAAACCGGGGATTAGTCGCCTCCATATCGGGCAGGGAGGGGAGATGTGCCGGCTGCGGGGCTGCTTCAGCTAGTCGATGCCGTGCTCGAGGGCGTAGCGCATCAGCTCTTGTTTCTTCGACAGGTGCAGCTTGTCGAGGATGTTGCGGGTGTGATTCTCGACGGTCTTGGGCGAGATGAACAGAACCTCGCCGATCTCTTTGTAGCTGAGCCCCTTGGCGACATATCTCAGGACCTCACGCTCGCGATCGGACAGACCCTTGTCGGAGCCCCCGCCCGACTTGGACAGTCGGCGGAACTCGCTGAGAACCAGGCTGGCGAGGCTGGGGGAGAAGACCGGCTCGCCGGCGGCGGCGCGACGCAGCGCGTCGCGCAACTCGTCGGGCCCCGTCGACTTGGTGAGGTACCCCAGGGCACCCGCGGCGACTGCGTCGAGCAGGTCGCGCTCGGCCTCCGAGACCGTCAAGATGACGACGTGGGCTGACTGGCCGCACTCGGAGGCGACCCTGAGGCCGCCCCCGTGGGGCATGTGTAGGTCGCACAACACGACGTCGGGTTTGGTCTCGGCGATCACCTCGATGGCCCGAGCGGCATCGAACGCCTCGCCCACGATGTCGAAGTCGTCTCCCAGGTCGGTGCGCAGACCAGACACCCAGATCGGGTGGTCGTCGGCCACCACGACCCGAATCACGGCACCCATATCTCGACCTCCGTTCCGGCTGCCGAAGACCGGATGGCGACCCGACCGCCGATCTTGTCGATGCGATGCTCGATCGATTTGACCAGGCCGCGGCCCTGCGAACGAGCGAGCCCTACATCGAAGCCGCCGCCGTTGTCGGATACCGAGCAGTACACACCGTCGCCGTCTGGTTCTGCGAACACGGTGATCCTGTCGGCACCAGAATGCTTGGCTGCATTGTTCAGCGCCTCGCCGACCGCCCGAGCCACCTCGTCGATGACGGTTGGCGAGCGATCGGGTAGGTCGTCGGCCAGCACGACGGTGGGAACGATCTTGTAGCGCTTTGCCATCACGTCGGCGACAGACCGCAGGCGAGAACCCATGTCGGTGGTGTTTCGATCTGAGCGACCGGCGATGTACTCGCGCAGGTCGCGTTCCTGTTCGGCGGCAAGCGCTCGAAGCTGGTCGTCGGTCGAGCGCCGCTGGATCACGGCCAGGGTCTGAAGCACTCCGTCGTGCAGCACCACACCCATCTCTTCGCGAGCCCTGGCAGTGGATATCTCGGCTTCGGCCCTCCGCAGCACCCGCACCACCGCCGAGGCCGAAAGCGCCGCCAACACCAGCAGCGCTGCCTTGGACGCGGCCGACACCGACCAGTCGCCTCGGCCTCGCAGCATCGACTCGCCGACATAGCTGCACACCGCCAGCACTACCGCCGAGCCGATGGACCAGCCCGGGCCCAGGGCCAGGGCCATGGCGATGATGCCAGCGGCGGGCCAGGCCCACGCCAGCGACTGCTGTCGGCCCGGTTCGTAGACGAGGTCTTCGCCCAACAGCAGAACCGAGGCGACGACCACCTCGGCCACCGTCAACCAGATGTGCATGCTGCGGGTCAGCCCCGGGCGTGTGACCGCCGTGGTGCCGGCGGTGACGACCGTGGCGACAGACAAGGCAGCAACGCCCAACGCAACGCTTTCGAGGTGCTCGCGCCCAGCGAACAGGCCAACCCAGGCCCACAACAAGGCGAACCAGCGAAACGCCCCCAAGCCTCTGGCCATGCCCAGGTCGAGCGTTGTCACCTCCGCCTTCACCGGCTCAAAGGTAGACGGCGGGGCTTTGTGTTCTGGGGAGCAAACACCATGTGCCACAGCAGAACCAATGTCGCGGTGGCTACGAACACCACACCTGCGTGACCCGAAGCCCAGGCCTTCAGGGCCGCCGAGGTGATGGCGGCGAATCCGAAGGTTGCCCACGGTCCCCGGTCCCAGCCCGACGGCCGGGCCAGAAGCGATTGGCGTTCGATGCGTGACACGAATGCCACCACCACGATGAGGATCAGCGCGGCCATAGCCATGAGGGGAAGCTTCTGAATCCACCAGGCACCGGTGCCCACCTCGGCGGTTGGCAGCAAGCCGAGCGGCCATGCGATGGCGCCGGCGACGATCGCTGCGGTCATGTGCCACAGGTAGACCGACATGGCGACGGCGTTGCCGGCGACGGTGGCGACCCATGCTGTGCGACCCAGGCCATCGCCTGCGAGGAACCGGGTGACAGCGGGTGCGGCTGCGATGGCGGTGGCGCTGTAGGCCAGGCCAAAGGTCAGCAGAGCGATCGAAGGGGGATGTGTCGGTGAGAATGCAAGTCCGGGGAAGTGCACCATCGCCACCGGCCACGGGCCGACCGACACCAGGGCGATCGTCACCGCCCAGGCACTCGCGGCGAGCGCCACCATCGAACGGCCCGATGGCAGCAGCCCGTCTCGCCAGGCAAACCCGAGCACCTGGAACAACAGCCATCCCAGAACCCAGTTGATCTGGGGCACCACGGGTACGCCCGAGTATCGGGCCACCTCGACGGCACCGAACACGGCTAGCAGAATCGCCGGAAGCGCCACCGGGTGCGCTCTAAAGCGCGGAAGCACGTAGGGCGCCAGGGCCGTATCGATCGTGTAGTTGGCCAGGAACCACAGCGGTATCGCCGCGGCGGTAGCAGCCAGGCCCACAAGGCCGGCCGATCCCGTGACGGCGCTCGCTGCCAGAGCCACCAGCCACGTTGTGGCCAGTGCAACGGTTGGGGCGAGCATGCGGCGCATTCGGCCGGCTATCCATCGCTGGGGGCTGGCGTCTTCGGAGCTGCTGTGGGCGTCGAGCGACATCGCCGACGCAAACCCACCGACCACGAAGAACAGTGGCATCACCTGGAACAACCATGTGATCCACGACATCGACGGGGCGTATTCGAGGGCGTTTCCGGCTTCGATGGAGCCGTCTGGCCCCACGCTGATGGCGACAGCGCACCAGTGCCCGATGGCAACGGCCAGCATGGCGACGGCCCTGTAGGCGTCGACGGCGCGGTTTCGGTCGGGGCGGGCCTCGGCTGCCAGCGAGGCGGCCGAGGGGGCGGTTGTTCGAAGGGATTCGGTCATGAATCCCATTGAGACCTATGACGGCCCCCACGTCAGTCGTGAAAATCCCCCAAAGATTGGTGGGGAAGCCCCCACCAGCTGGTGGTTTACCCGCCGAGTCAGGCCCAGCCGCGACTGCGCTCGACCGCCTCGAGCCACTTTGAGTGCAGGGCGTCGGCGGTGGTGCGGTCGGCTTCTGGGGTTGCCTCGACGTCGAGTTGCCAGGCAGCCGACACGTCGTCGGTCGAGGTCCAGACGCCCTCGGCCAGGCCGGCCAGGAACGCGGCGCCCAAAGCGGTGGTCTCCGTGATCTTGGGCCGCGACACGGGCACGCCCAACTGGTCGGCCTGGAACTGCAACAGAAGGTCCATAACCGAGGCCCCGCCGTCGACCCGCAAGGCGGCTACCGGGTAGCCGGCCGCAGCCGTCATGGCGTCGACCACATCGCGGGTCTGATAGGCCATCGACTCGACCACCGCGCGGGCGATCTCGGCGCGACCGGTGCCTCTGGTGATGCCGACGATGGTGCCCCTGGCGTAGGGATCCCACCACGGCGAGCCCAGGCCGGCCATGGCAGGCACGAAATAGACACCGCCCGTATCGGGGACAGAAGCGGCCAGAGGGCCGATCTCGGGCGCAGCACCGATGATCCCCAGGCCGTCTCTCAGCCACTGGATGGCGGCCCCGGTGATGAACACCGACCCCTCGAGCGCGTAGGTGGTCGACCCGTCGGCGAGGGTCCAGCCGACGGTGGTCAGCAACCCCTCGACCGGCTCTGGGCACTGTGGCCCGACGTTCATCAGCACGAACGAACCGGTGCCGTAGGTGTTCTTTGTCATGCCGGGCTCGAGGCACGCCTGCCCGAACAGCGCCGCCTGCTGGTCGCCAGCCACGCCAGACACAGGGATGCCCGCACCCGCAGGGCAATCGTGCGAGGTCAGCCCGTAACGGCCCGAAGACGGCCGAACCTCTGGAAGGGCCGACATCGGCACGCCCAGCAGGTCGCACATCTCGGCACTCCACTGCAGGGTGGTGATGTCGAACAGCAGCGTGCGGCTGGCGTTGGATGTGTCGGTGACGAAGGCCTGACCGCCGGTCAGCTTGTAGATGACCCAAGCGTCGATGGTGCCCAACGCCAGGTCGGCATCGACCTGGACGCCGCCGGGTCCGAGCAACCACTGGGCCTTGGTGCCCGTGAAATAGGGGTCGAGAACCAGGCCGGTGGTGCGCCGCACCAGGTCGAGATG
>JAGQSP010000093.1 GCA_020439485.1 Acidimicrobiales bacterium
TACGCCGACGGTTCGCCCATCGAGACCGACGCCGAGAAGAGCTTCGCCAAGGCGCACTACGAGCAGCACACGGCGGTCAAGGGATCGATCGTCGTAGGTGACCAGACGATCTCGCTCGACGGGCTGGGCCTGCGCGACAAGTCGTGGGGTCCCAGGTACTGGCAGGCGATCGATTGGTATCGCTGGCTGCCGATGTCGTTCGGGCCCGATTTCGCCATGATGCTCAGCATCGTCGCCGGCGGTGGCGATCGGCGCGTCGGGGGCATGGTGCTGGAGGACGGCCGCTATCACCTGATCCGCGATGTCGAGATCGAGTCGGACTACGACGACGACAACTACCAGACGGCCATGCGATGTGTGGCCCGCACCGACCATTCCGAGTACCGCATCAGCGGTGAGGTCGTTTCGCTGATCCCGCTGCGCAATCGGCGCACCACTCCCCAGGGTGATGTTCTCCACACCCGCATAACCGAAGGCATGACCCGCTTCGAGTGCAACGGGCTCACCGGCATGGGCATGAGCGAATACCTCGACCAGGTCGTCGACGGAGTGCCCGTCGGACTCGAGCTGGCCTAGTCGGCAGTACCCGGGGCTATCAGCGGATGTTCTGTCACGCTGGCCCAGAACTCGTCTATCGCGGCTTGGCACGGCCGCTGCACCCATGTGTTCGAAGGCAAGAACACGTCGTGGCGTTCGCCCGGGTCTTCGTACAGGTTGAACGCCCTGGGAATGGTCAGCTGTACAGGCGGGTCGAGCATGTACTCCTGCCAGACGAAGTGCAGCTTCCAGTTGCGCCATTTCACCGCGTGCAAGCGGTCGCCGACGAAACACAAGATCGAATCGCGGCCCGACTTCGACGACCGGCCGTCGAGCAGGGGCATGATGTCGATGCCGTCGATGGGGCGATCGTCGGGCACCTGGGCGCCGGCGACCGTGGCCAGGGTGGTGAAGATGTCGACGGCGTGGGTTATCTCGTTGCTGGTGCTGTCGGCCGGAATTCGGCCGGGCCAGCGGGCGATGAATGGCACGCGCAGGCATCCCTCCATCGCTGTGAAATACGAACCGCCCCACGGGCCCGTCCAGCCCCGCCAGGGCAGGACGTCTTCGGCTCCGTTGTCGCTGGTGAAGACGAATAGGGTCTCATCGGCAATGCCCAGCTCGTCGAGCAGGTCGCACAGCTGCCCAACCCGCTGGTCGATCTCGTGGAACGAATCGGCAAAGTCGCCCAGCCCCGTGCTGCCTGCGTAGTCGGGGTGCGGCAGGGTGGGGAAGTGCGGGAAGGCCACAGGCATGTAGGCAAAGAACGGCCGGTCGGCGTCGACAGATCGGCGGATGAAGTCGTGGGTGCGCTCGAAACACTGCGCGTCGAACAGCGCCCGCTGGGTCAGGTCGTAATCGGCCACCACAGTGCTGGCCTGGCCGGCCACGCCTTCGAACAGCTGCTCCTGGGGCACCACTTCGGGGTCGTAGCCCGGCTGGCTCGACCACAACGACGAGTCATGGGTTTCGAGCAGCCCCCACCATTCGTCGAAGCCGCGGGCGTTGGGCTGGCGTTCGGGCAGGTCGCCCAGGTGCCATTTGCCGAAGTGGGCAGTGGCGTAGCCCTGGTCTGACAGCAGCTGGGCGAGGGTTACCTCCCAGCGGGTCAGTCCACTCGGTTGGCCCGGCAAAGGGATCTTGGTGGTACCCGATCTGATCGGCATTCTCCCGGTCAGCACCGCCGAACGCGACGGTGTGCACTGGGCCTCCATGTTCATGTTGGTCAGGCGCACGCCCTGGGCTGCGAGACGGTCGATGTTGGGCGTGGGCACGCCGCGCACCTCACCGCCGCCATAACAACCCAGCTCGCCATAGCCCAGGTTGTCGACGAACAGCAGAACGATGTTCGGCTTAGTGTCCCGTTCCGGATCGCCCATAGGGGCGCTGGGGACAGACACTTCGGGTCAGGTGGCGGGGGTTTTGATCGAGGCTATGGGGGCGCCGTTGAGCTTGGGGCCCGAGGTGTGAAGGTGGCAGGCCACCGTGCCTCCGGTTTGGGTAGGCACGAATTCGGGGAACGACTGGTGGCACACGTCCATGACGTGCGGGCAGCGTTCGGCGAACGGGCAACTGTTGGTGGGGGCCCGGCCCGACGCTCCGGCGACGCCCCTGGTGAGCTCGCGCCGACGGTCGGACTTCTCGCGCTGCACCTCGGGGTCAGGGTCGGGAATCGACGCCAGCAACAGCTCGGTATAAGGGTGGGTGGGCCGCTCGCAAACGTCGTCGGCGGTGCCGGTCTCGACGATGCGGCTGTGGTACATCACCGCGATTCGAGTCGAGATGTGGCGCACAACCGCCAGGTCGTGGGCGATGAACAGATAGGCGGCGCCGGTCTCTTTCTGGAGGTCTTCCAGCAGGTTGATGACCTGGCTCTGGGTCGACACATCCAGTGCAGACACCGGTTCGTCCAGCACCAGCAGGTCGGGCTTGGTGGCAAGGGCGCGCGCTACGGCGATGCGCTGGCGCTGACCGCCCGAGAACTCGTAAGGGAAGCGGTTGAGATGGTGGCTCTGCAGACCCACCTGCTCGAGCAGCTCGCCGGCACGTTTGGTGCGAGACCGTTCGTCCATGTCGAAGTGGATCTTCAGCGGCTCGCCGATGATGTCGCCGACCAGCATCGATGGGTTCAGCGAACCGACCGGGTCCTGGAAGACCACCTGCACCGCCTTGCGGTATGGCTTGGGGATCGAGCGACCGAACCCGGTGACATCAAAATCGCCGAGGCGGATCGTGCCGCCTGAGGGCCGGATGAACTGCAGGATCGCTCGACCGATGGTGGTCTTGCCCGAGCCCGATTCGCCTACCAGGCCAACCGTCTCGCCACGGTCGACCGACAGGCTGACATGCTGCACGGCCCTGACGTCGGGCAGGCGCTGCCAGGGCAGGGCGCCACGACCACCCGGGAAGGTGATGCTGAGATCTTCGATCTCGAGGAGTGGTTTGTTCACGACTCACCTCCGTCGGTGGCCACGGCGACCACTCCTGCACGTTTCACTCCGATGAGCTTCAGTTCGTCGGCTCTGACGCACCGGGTTATCGAGTGCTTGCTCTCGCGCAACTCGACCGGCCCGGCCTTGCAGGCATCGGTGGCGTACTGGCAGCGAGCTGCGAAGTGGCAGTGGTCGGGCCACTCCCATGGCGGCGGCACCACACCGGCGATGGTGGGCAGAGAGCCGGTTCGTGACTCGTTGCGCGGGATGGCCGTGATGAGGCCCTCGGTGTAGGGGTGCTGCGGGTCGTTGAACACCTTGGCCAGATCGCCGGTCTCGACGATCTCGCCCGCGTACATGACCGCTACCTTGTCGGCGAGATCGGCCACCACACCCAGGTCGTGGGTGATCAGCAGCACCGACACCTCGCGGTCGCGGGCGAGGTCGGCGATGAGGTCGAGCATCTGGCCCTGCACCGTGACGTCGAGCGCCGTGGTGGGCTCGTCGGCGATCAGCAACTTGGGCTCGCAAGACAGTGCCATGGCGATCATGACCCGCTGGGCCATGCCACCAGAGAACTGGTGCGGGAATGCATCGATGCGCTTCTCGGGGTCGGGGATACCGACCTCGCGGAACAGCTCGATGACCCGCTCGCGGGCCTGCTCCTTGTTCATGCCCAGGTGAACGATCAGCGGCTCGGCCACCTGGCGACCGACCGTGTAGGCCGGGTTGAGGGCCGCTGAAGGTTCCTGGAAGATGATGCCGATCTCCTTGCCGCGGATCGAGCGGAGATCGTCGAAGTCCATGTTCACCAGCTCTTTGCCGTCGAGCACGATCGACGACGCCGAGGACCGGCCAGGGTCTGGCACCAGACCCATCAGCGACAGGGCGGTGATCGACTTACCAGAACCCGACTCGCCAACCAGCGCCAGTACCTGGCCGCGACCGATGTCGAGGTCGACGTCGCGTACCACCGAAACATCTTCACGGGTGCCGGGGCGGGGGAACCGTATCGACAGGTCGCGCAGGCTCAGCAGCGAACGCTCGGGCACCGGCTTGGTGTCGGGCTTCTTGGGAACGGCCTCGACGTCGCCGACGCCGACCTTGCCGCCGCGGGCTTCGCGCGAGAATGCGTCGCGCAGACCGTCGCCGAGCACGTTGAACGCCACGATGGTGAAGAACACCATCAGGCCCGGTGGAATGGCCGGCCAGATGGTGCGGTCGATGCTGTTCTGTGCGTCTCGAAGCATGCGGCCCCAACTGGCCTGGTTGGAGGTGGCGCCAAGGCCCAGGAAGCTCAGGGCCGCCTCGGCCAGTACCGCCTGAGCGAACAGAAGGGTGGTCTGCACGATCAGTGGGGGAGCGACGTTTGGCAGGATGTGGCGCCACATGATGCGGTTGCTGCCGGCTCCGGCGGCCCGGGCTCCGTCTACGTACAGCTCTTCGCGGGCTGCGAACACCTCGGCTCGGGTGAGCCTGGTGATGATCATCGAGTACACGATGCCGATGGCCAGCATGGCGTTGGTGAGGCCTGGGCCCAGGCCGGCGATGATGGCCATGGCCATGACAACCGCGGGGACGGCCACCACGGTCTCGACGCCTCGCATGATGATGCGGTCGACCCAGCCACGGAAATAGCCGATGGTGAGGCCAAGCGGCACGCCGATGACAAGCGCAACGGCCACGGCTTCGAGCCCTGCGATCAGGGCATAACGAGCACCGAACATGATGCGCGTCAGCAGGTCGCGACCCACGTGGTCGGTTCCCAGGATGTAGCCACCCTCGCCCGGGCTGAACAGAATGTCCTGGAAGCGGGTCGCGAAGATGGCGTCGTGTGACGTCAGGTATGGGGCGAAGATCGCCACCAGCGATATGAGGATCAGGTATGCAAGACCAGCCATGGCGATCTTGTTGCGGCGGATCCTGACCCAGAAACGGCCCGGCGTCTTGGGCGAATCGTCACCGGCGTCGTCGACGTCGTCGGTCGCGATCACCTGTTCTGGCTCTACGTGAGCTGTCATTCGGGCCTCACCTTCGGGTTGAGCCAGGCGTAGCTGAGGTCGAGCAGGATGTTGACCAACACCACCGTCAAAGCTGCGACCATGACGAAAGCCAGGATCACCGGGATGTTGGAACGCAAGATGGCATCGACGCCCCAGTTGCCGAGGCCCGGGATGTTGAAGACCAGCTCGACGAATATCGCGCCGCCGATCAGGGCCGACAGTTGGAAGCCGGCCAGCGTCACAACGGGAATGGCTGCGTTGCGCATGGCGTGCTTGAAGACCACTCGGCGCACAGGCATGCCCTTGGCCAAAGCGGTGCGGATGTAGTCGCGCTGCAGCACGCCGATCATCGAAGATCGAGACTGGCGGGCAATTGCTGCAGAAGAGGAAATGCCCAGCGCAATACAGGGCAGCACCAGCGGCCTGACCCATTCCATGATCGTGCCGGGGCGTTGGGTGGGCCAGATGGCGGGCAACCACCCCAGCTTCACGCCGAAGTAGTACGAGAACACCATCGAGATCCAGAAGTTGGGAACGGCCAGACCCAGCGAGGACACCACGGTGATAACGCGGTCGGGCCAGCGGCCGGCCTTGAGGGCGGCACTTATGCCCAGGGTGTTGCCCACGATGAGGGCGACGGTCAGCGCTCCGAACACCATCGACAGCGTCACCGGTATGCGGTCGCGCAGCTCGGTGGTGATGTCCTCGCCATTGAACCAGTTCTGGCCCAGATCGCCGGTGACGGCGCTGGAGATCCAGTCGCCGTACTGGACGATGAGCGGTCGGTCGATGCCCATCACTTCACGCTTGGCCGCAATGGCCTCGAGCGACGCATCGTCACCCAACAGTGTGGCGGCCGGGTCTACCGGGTTGAGCTGGGCCAAGAAGAACACCAGCGTCGCCACCAAGAACATCATCGGAATTGCGGCCATCAGGCGTGTGGCCAACAACTTCAGCACTCGCTACCCCCAAGGTAAGTGCGGCCCGGGACGCTTTTGATACGTCCCGGGCCGTCATCTTCGTGTGGTCAGCGCCTCAGCGCCAACCCGACTCGATCAGCCGTCGACGCGAACGCCGTAGGGCATCGGAGCCTGCATGTTGAGGCCCATCGTTACACCGGTGACGTTCGATGGGTACATGGCGTTCTGGCCGCCGTGTCCGAGTGGAACCATCACTCCGAGGTCGATGAGACCCTGTGTGACTTCGCCGTACATCGCCCGTGCCAGCTCCGGATCGGCCTCGGCGTTTGCCGCCTTGAAGTCTTCGCACAATTGCGCGACGTCTTCGAGACCGAACGGGTTGTAGGGGCTATCTGGGCATACGAGAAGGCCCAGGTCCTTGGCCGGGTGTACCAGCAGGATGCGGTTCCAGGTCAGGGCTGATTGCCCTCCTCGTGCCCGTGGTCCGAGCTCGCCGTTGTTGATCTGGTCGATCTCGACGGTGATGCCTACGGCGCCCAGCATCTGGACGACGATGTCCATGTGCGGGTTGATGGCGGGCATCATCGGCATGTGGATGGTCAGACCATCGCCGTAGCCCGCTTCCTCGAGCAGCGCCTTGGCGCCTTCAGGGTCGTAGGTATCGACGGCGAGTTCTGGAATGTAGAACTGGCTGAAAGCGGCCGGGTACATTCCGCCGAGACCGTCTCCTCGTCCTGCGTGGATCGAGTCGTTGTAGGCCGCGAGGTCCATGGCCTTGAGGATCGCTTGGCGAACCCTGACATCGGCCAGCGGTGGCTCCATCTCGCCGGCGCGGTCCATGATCATCAGCACCGGGAAGTAGTTCGGCACCGAGATCAGGTTCATGTCGCCGTCGAGACCGGTGTCGATCTGGGCGTCACGAGTGGTGGCCATGATGTCGGCTTCGCCGGTGAGCAGTGCGTTCATGCGGGCGTTGTTGTCGGCGACCAGGGTCACCGTCACACGCTCGACACCCTGGTCGGCGGGGTTCCAGTAGTTGGGGTTGAGGTCGAAGACCTCGGTCACGCCGGCCTCGGAATCGCCATCGTTCCAGATCCACGGGCCCGAACCCTGAGGGTTACGGGTGAGGTCAGTGCCGTCGAGGAAGTTCGGGCTGATCATCATGCCCATGACCATCGACATCTCCAGCGGGAACTGCGGAGCAGGGCCCGAGAACTCGACCTGGAAGGTCGTGTCGTCAATGACCCTGGCCTCGACCAGGCTCCCCCAAGTCGCAGAGTTGGGGTTGCCCTCGAAGTTGGCGTGGTAGTTGATGTTGTCGACCGCAACCTGGGCGTTGAACGCAGCGCCGTCGTGGAAGACCACGTCGTCACGAACCGTGAACTCCCAGGTGACGTCGTCTGGCCTGGTCCAGCTGGTGGCCAGCGCCGGAACCAGCGTCAGGTCGTTGGTCTGGCGGGTCAGAGTGTCGTAGACCGGGTACAGGTACGCGCTCTGAGCGGTCTGGGCGCCTGCCGGGTTGAACGTGGTCACCGGCGCGAACTCGACCATACGAAGCGTGCCCGATGCTTCCATCATCGCTTCGGTTGTAGTCGTGGCCTCTTCGCCCTCGGTGGTGGTGGTCTGCTCGGCTACGTCGGTGTTGATCTGTGCCTGAGTCGTTGTGGTGGTGGCGTCGCCATCGCCGCTGGACGATGAACTATCGCTGTCGGAATCGCCGCCACATGCGGCTGCGATCATGCTGAATGCGAACAGCAGTGCCAGTAGGCGCCACAGTCGCGACTTGGTGTTGGTCACCAAAACCCTCCCCTGTAAAAGAACGGTCGCTCGCCTCAACAGGATGCGACCTAGCCGTTTGGCTTCACGCACCATAGGCCGACCGTCTCAGACGATTCAAACCAGGCGCAAAATCAAGTCGGCTTCAGATGGGTCGGGGGGTGGCAGGTGCGCCGAACTCGGGCGTGCGCTTTTCCAGGAAGGCCCGCCTCGCCTCGGCCGCGTCTGCGGTATTGCGCACCATCACCTGATTGCGCGACTCCAGTGCCAAGGCCTGGTCCAGGCTGGCCGCGTGCACGTTGGCCCACATCACTTCCTTGGTGGTTGCAACGCCGGTGGGCGACATGGAAGCCAGCTGCGACGCCAACTCGAGGGCCACGTCCACGAGCTGTTCGGGGTCGACCACACGGGTCACCAACCCCGAGGCCAGTGCCTCGGGCGCCTCCATACGCCGGCCCGTCGACATCAACTCGAACGCCAGCGTCGTGCCGACGATCTTGGGCAGGAAGTACGACAGGCCCAGCTCGCAGCCCGAGATGCCCCGGCCGATGAAGCCGTCTGCGAACTTGGCGCCGCTGCTGGCGACACGAAGGTCGGCGGCCGCAGCCAGTGCGAAACCGGCGCCGATCGCATGGCCGTTCACCGCAGCGATCACGGGCAGCGGAGAACGGTGTATCGCCCGGATGGCGTTGCCCAGCACCACGTGGAGCCCCTCGAACTGCTCGACGATGGGGTCGACACGGTCGGCATGCTCGTGCGACGCGGTCGAGTCGCGGGCAGCTACCGACTTGACGTCGATGCCGGCGCAAAAGGCCCGGTCGCCGGCCCCCACCAACACCACCGCCCGGCAGCTGCGGTCGCGCGATGCGCTGTGGATGATCTCGGCGATCGTCGCGGCGTCGGCGTGGGTGATCGCGTTGAACGCTTCGGGGTTGTCGATGGTGATTACTTCGGCAGGTCCGTGCCGCTGCGACGAGATGCCCATCTCGGTTCCCCCAGGTTTGTGAGTACGGGCGTTTGGACTGGCCCGCTATGTGACCGGCTAGCTTAGCCATATGGCTACGGTGGCTTTCGATCCGGCTCACAGCACAGACTCGCGCCAGGCCCTGCTGGACGCGGCCGTGGTGATGTTGTCGCGAGGTGCACCGTCGTCGGTGTCGGGCCGCGAGGTGGCAGCGGCCGCCGGTGTCAGCTATGGGCAGATACACAGGTTGTTCGGCACCAAGGACGACCTCATGCGTGCGGGCCTTGCCGAGCTGACCGAGCGGCTCATGGCCGATGCGTTTCCCGACGGTGCTCTGGTGCCAACGCCCGGCATCCTCAGTCGTCACGAGACGTTTGTGCGGGCTCTGTCCAACGTCTTGGTCGACGGCTCGGCGATGCGACTCAGCACCGACAGCCCCGTGGTGCGGCGCTACAAGCGCGGGCTCGAGATCCTCCGGCCCGACCTCGACGTCGATCACCGCGACACCATCGTGGGGTTGTCGGTGAGCCTCCAATTCGGAATCGAACTACACGGTCGAGCTTTGACGGTCGGTTCGGGTTTGGGCCCAGACTTCGATTTCCGCAGTCCCGCCGTGTTGCTGGTGCATCAACTGCAGGGCGGTCTGGGGCCTTTCGCAGGCGACCTGCCCCGTCCCCGCAAGATCGTGTCGCACGGTCCCAGAGATCCGCAGGTGCCACAGGGCGAGGGCCGCGAAGCGGTCGAGCGTCGCCTGGTCGCAGCCGCGTGCCGCATGCTCGAAGACCGTGGCCCCACCGCCATCTCGGGTCGGCGCCTCGCCGACCGGGCCGGGGTCAACTATGGCCTGATCCACCACTACTTCGGGTCGGCAACCGACATCTTCGCCAAGGCATACGACCAGGTGAGGCGCGAGTTCTACGAGGCCGAGAGTCAGGGGCACAGCGCCCCCGACTTCTTCGCCGCCATGGCTCACCCCGGATACGTACGGGCCGTCACCAACATCGCCCTCGACGCGGGGCCCGTCGCCGGCTCGTTCTTCCCGGTGGTCGAGGCTCTGGTCGAACAGCACCAGCGGCTCCACGGTATGACCCCCGACCGCACCAAGTTCATGTACGCGGCGTCGGTTTCGAGCCAACTGGCGTGGGCCCTGATGAAGTCGCTTCTGGACGCCGGGCTAGATCGCGACGTCAGCGAGCTGCAGCCACTGGCCGCCGGCTACCTGGCGCGGCTGTTCACTCCCTGACCGCCGCTGGCATCACTGGTCGGCCAGCGCATTCTCGGCCTCTGTGTCATTGGTCGGCCAGCGCATTCTCGGCCTCTATGTCATTGGTCGGCCAGCGCATTCTCGGCCTCTATGGCCGCGGCCTTCATCAGATCGTCTCGGTCATTCTGCAGCCGAAACTCGACCCAATCGAGGGCGCCTGAGAAGTTGTTGGGTCCCGCGTAGGCCGCAGTGACCGTGGGGCCACAATCGCGGCCGACGTCCATTCCGTACAGCGACTGGCGGAACGGCATGGTGTCGAATTCGACCGAACCCAGCTCGTTGCGTCCCGAGCCATCGTCGACGAACAGCGTGGCCACGCCGTGGTGCTCGGCCGTCTTGGCGAACGCCACCCCCAGCTCCTGGCGGCCCGGTGCTACGGCGACGTCGGCGACGAGCGATATCGGATTGCCCAGGTTGTTGTACGTGAACGCCAGATGCCCGTCGTCGACGTACAGGCTCAGGCCACCGGTGCGCGAACCGAACGCCACCAGTACACCGTTGTCGCCCTCGGCGAAATCGACCGAAGCGCCTATCTCCCACGAGCGGTTGCGTACGTCGGGAATCTTGGAGCGTTCGAGGTGAGGTACTCCCCGGGGAAAGCGCTGCACGGCAGCAGACGAGGTGGCTCCCGGCCGGTTCAACACGAACAACTCGACCCCGCGGTCGTCCAGCGGCAACACGCCGTACTGCTCGGCCTGCGCCCACCACATGTCTATGAGCTCTCGGAGCTTCTCCGGTTGCTGCTCGGACAGGTCATGGATCTCGGCGAAGTCGGTGGTGGTGTCGTACAGCGCCCATTCGTCTTCCTCGAACGGCGTGCCTTGGCGGTGAAGGGTCACCGCCTTCCAGCCCTCGTGCCAGATTGCCCGGTGACCCAACATCTCGTAGTACTGGGTGGTGCGGGTGGGTGCGGCCTCGGCCGACTGCCATATCGAGCGGAACGATCGCCCCTCTATGGGCTGCTGGTCGATTCCGTTGAACACCGAGGGCGCGTCGATGCCCGCCACGTCGAGCAGGGTCGGCATTATGTCGATGACGTGCAGGTACTGGTCTCGCACACCGCCGGCGTCGGTGATGGCGCCCGGCCAGTGGACGATGAGCGGATCGCGGATGCCGCCCTCGTAGGTGTTCTGCTTGTAATACCGCAACGGGGTGTTGCCGACCTGCGACCAGCCCCACGGGTAGTTGTTGTACAGCGTGGGTCCGCCGATCTCGTCGTAGTGATCGAGCAGGTCACCGATCGACTGCTTCTTGCGATTGAAATAGGCGTTCTCGTTGACGCTGCCGTGCTTGCCACCCTCCTGGCTGGCCCCGTTGTCGGACATCACCACGATCATGGTGTCGTCGAGCAGGCCGGCGCCTTCCAGGTAATCGACCAGCCGGCCGATCTGGTCGTCGGTGTGGTCGAGGAAGGCGGCGAATGCTTCCTGCATGCGGCAGTACAACTTCTTGGCGTCGTCGTCGAGGTCGTCCCAGGCCTCGACTCCGCGGTTGCGCGGCGACAGTTCGGCGTCGGCGGGCACAACCCCCAGCTGCTTCTGGCGTTCGAACCAGCGCTGCCTGGTTATGTCCCATCCGTCGTCATAACGGCCCTTGTACTTGTCGAGGTACGCCTGTGGGGCCTGATGCGGAGAGTGGGTCGCTCCGAAGGCCAGGTAGGTGCAGAACTTGCGGTTGGGCGCGGTGGCCTGCTGCGCCGAGATCATCGAGATCGCCTGATCGACGAGATCCTCCGACAGGTGATAGCCGTCGCCCGACGGTGGGTCGACCGGATGGTTGTCGATGACCAGCTCGGGAGCGAACTGATCGGTGGCCCCGCCCAGGAACCCGTGGAAGCGGTCGAAGCCGCGGCGCAGCGGCCAGTGGTCCATGGGGCCGGCCGGTCCGCAGTCTTCGAGGTTGGCGAGGTGCCACTTGCCCAGGGCGAATGTGGCGTAGCCGTTGGCGTTGAGAATCTCCGCGAAGGTCGCGGCCGACTTCGAGATGACCCCTCGACAGTTGGAGAAGCCGGTGTCGACGTTGGACAAGAAGCGCATACCCACCGAGTGGTGGTTGCGTCCGCTCAACAGGCATGCCCTGGTTGGCGAGCACAAAGCGGTGGTGTGGAAGTTGGTGAACCTGAGCCCTCCGGCGGCCAGTCGGTCGATGTTTGGTGTGTCGATGTCCGAGCCGAAGCAGCCGAAGTGCGAGAAGCCGGTGTCGTCGAAAACGATGACCACAACGTTGGGGGCATCATCGGGCGGGGCCGGTTTGGCGGTCCACTCGGGGGTCAACTCGGCGGCGGTGACGCCTGGCCGGTAGGTGTCTTTCATCGGTGGTCCAGTCTGTTCACGCGGTTGGTGGTTTGACGACGATGGGTATCTGCTTGGGCCCGCGTATCTGGCCCTCAGACCATCGCACCGTGGCGCCCGGCGCCAGCTCGAATTCGGGGATCAACCGCATCCAGGTGGTCAACGCCACCTCCATCTCGAGGCGGGCCAGGTTCGATCCGAGGCAGCGGTGTATCCCCACCCCGAACGCGATGTGGCGGTTGACCTCTCGGTCGATGATGACCTGGTCTGGGTTGTCGAACTTCTGCGGGTCGCGGCACGCGATCGGGTACGACATCATCACCGACTCGCCGGCCTTCATCTCCATGCCGTCGACGACGGTGTCGGCTGCGATGATCCTGGCCACGTTCACCGGTGCATAGGCGCGCAGGAACTCTTCGATCGCGGTGCTGATCAATTCGGGTTCGGCGGCCAGCCTCTGCCGGTCGTCGGCGTGTGTCGCCAGATGCCACATGGCCGCACCGATCGAGCTCCAGGTGGTGTCGATACCGGCGACCAGCTGCAGCTGAAGGACGCGTCTGATGGTGTCGTCGTCGAGGGGTTCGCCTTCGAGCTCGGCCGACACCAGGAAGCTGATCAGATCGTCGCCCGGGTTCGCGCGGCGGTGGGCGATCTGGGTGTCCATGTAGGCGAGGATCTCGTCTTGGGCCGAGATGCGCAGGGCGGGGTCGACAGCACCGCGCTCGACGAAATCGACCACCCATTCGCGGAACTGGTCGCCCTGCTCGTGAGGAATGCCGAGGATGGCCGCTATCGCGAACACGGGGATGTGCTGCGCGTAGTCGATCGCCGCATCACCCTCGCCACGCCCGGCTATCGACTCGGCCAGTTCGACGCAGTGCTGTTCGATCGCTCCTCGCCAAGACTCGATGGCTCGCGGGGCGAAGAACGGCAGAATCAGACGCCGAATCGCGTGATGGTCTGGCGGGTCGCTGTTGATGGGCGGCATGTGCGACCGGTTGTAGTCGGTGCCTCCGGCGGTGATGCCGTAGTGCTTGTTCGAGAACGATTCGGTGTCGTGGGCGATGGCGTGCAACTGGTCGTAGGTCAGCGGCAACCAGGTGCCATCGTTGTAGCGGGCGGTACGTCCCATGGGGCACTCGCCGCGCATCTGGTTCCACACCCGGTAAGGGTCGGTGACCCAAGCTTCGTCGTGGTGGTCCCAATCGTGTGACCAATCGACCACCGGTTCTGCACCTGGTTGAGGCATCGTGTCCCCCTGTCGTGTCGCGTGGTTCCCACCTTGCCCCTTGGCGTGCCACGCTACATATATGCCCCCTCGTGTCCTAAACCGACGCACCGCCGCCACAGCGGTCGTCGCCATGGTCGCGGCCACAGCCACCCTGGTTCCGGCCGGCTCGGCCGCCACCCAGGGTGCCGTAGCCCTCAGCGAGTCCGGATGCTCTGCCCACCAGTTCCCTGCGTTGGCCGCCGACCCGTTCTCGGACAGGGTCGTAGCCGTCTTCGAGACCGACGGGTTCACGGGCGCAGCCGGAAACGAGGTTGCATCGAGCCTGGTCGGAGCGGGTTTCGCCGCGCCCCAGCCAGGCCCTGTGGTGCGCGTGAGCCAAACGGTCGAGCCAGGCGCCCCGACAGAGATCGTGGCCAATCCGGCCATCGCCTACAACGCCATGCGTGGCGCCGGATTGACCCGCGACAGCTACGTGGTGGTGTTCCCCTCAGGCGCGGACGATATCATCGGGTCGAGCATCGAGGCCCAGCTGGTTTCTTCGACAGGTCAGCCCATCGGCGCCTCCCACACCATCAGCGACGGGGCAGCCGCGCCGATGATCGGTCGCCTGCCCGACATTGCCTACGACGCCGCTCGCGAGGACGAGTTCGTGGCGGTGTGGGTCGACGCCAACTCGCGCCGTCTGTTGGGACGCAGGGTCGATCACCTGGGCCAGGCGAGCGGGCCGACGTTCGTGGTCGACACTGCGGTCGACATCGCCGAACAACCCGCCGTGGCGGTTGACCCGTTCACCGGTCGGATGCTGGTGGCAGGTGGCTCCACCGGACAGATCCAGGTGACCGTTCTGGAGGGCCGCGATCCGGTGGTGGTAAGCACCCGCTGGGCGGCATCGGAGGGTACGGCGTCGATAAACAACGACACCGGCGGCCCCGACATCGCCGTCGACACCAACCGCCCCGGCGGGCTGGTCGTGTGGGCGGGTTCGGGTGGCGACGCCACCACCGGTGCCGACGAGTGGGAGATCTGGGCTCGTCGGATAGGTGCCAACGGTTCACCGGTAGGTGAACCGATTCGTGTGTCTGACATGGGGCCCAGCGGGTCTGCGGCCTATGGTGCCTTCTCGCCTTCGGTGGCCTTCGACCCCGGCAACGACCGCTACATCGTGGTGTGGGATGGCGACGACCAAGCCCGCGGCGACGAGCGCTACGACATCTGGACCCGCTCGATAGGCGTTGATGGCACTGCGTTGGGTCCGGCTCGGCGAATAACCGACGTGCCTGCGGGCAGCGATGCTTTCGAGCCCGTCGTGGC
>JAGQSP010000735.1 GCA_020439485.1 Acidimicrobiales bacterium
CAACCCCAACGGCAGCTACCTTCGCGAGACGAGACAGCTATCTAGGGGACGGTCATGGACCTTCAAGGGATTCGGGCGGCGATTGTCGGCGGAGCGAGCGGGATGGCACGAGCCACCGCAGTGCGAATCGTCAACGGGGGTGGCAAGGTCGCCATCTTGGACCGCGAGGAATCGGCCGGCGCCGAGGTGGCTGCCGAGCTGGGTGGCACCTGGCATCCCTGCAACGTGCTCGATTTCGAGGGCATAGAGCTGGTGTTGGGAGAGGCCGTCGCAGCCCTCGGTGGGTTGGACGTGGGCGTCAACACGGCGGGCGGTGGCAAGGCCGGGCGAACCCTTGGCAAGGACGGCCCCTTCTCGCTCGACGACTTCCGTTACGTGGTCGACCTGAACCTGATTGCATCGTTCAACCTGAACCGGCTGATGGCCTCCCACATGGCCAACAACGAACCGAACGAAGACGGCGAACGCGGTGTCATGATCAACACCGCTTCGATAGCTGCGTTCGAGGGTCAGATCGGTCAGGTGGCCTACACGGCCGCCAAGGCGGGCATCGCCGGCATGACCCTGACCATGGCGCGCGATCTGGGTTCGTTGGGCATAAGGGTGATGACCATCGCCCCCAGCCTCTTTCACACCGGCCTCACCCAATGGATGCCAGAGGAACGGGCCGAGAGCCTTGTGGTCGACGCCGCGTTCCCCAAGCGGATGGGCAGGCCCGACGAGTTTGCCCGCCTGGCGATCTCGATAATCGAGAACCCCATGCTGAACGGCGGCACCATCCGCCTGGACGCGGGTCAGCGGTTCGGTCCAAAGGTGGGCGGGCCCAAGGTCACCCGGCCTTCATCCAACCAGCGTTAGCCGGCCGGCATCTCGCAACCGGGCCGGCGCGGTACCTTTCGCGTCACATGATCATCGTGCATGCGGGCATGCCCAAAACCGGAACCACTGCGCTGCAGGACGCGCTTTGCGCCAACCGTGATCAACTGCGCGACGCCGGCATCGACTATCCGGCTCTTTGGGGCGGCGAGGTCGAAGGCCACCACGACATCGGGCGCCGCCTGCTGGAAGACGACCTGTCGATCGTCGAGGAGATCCGAGAACGGCATACTCCCGGCCTCGATCTGGTGCTTTCCACAGAGACGCTCTCGAACCTGTTCACCGTGGAGCACCGCGATCGGCTGGTTGCGTTCCTGCGGGGTCTCGAATCGATCGACTCGGTTCATCTGATCGTGTGTTTGAGGCGCATGGACGAGTTTCTCGAAGCGATGTACCTGCAACACGTGCGTCTGGGCCTCGATACGGGCACGGTCAACCAGTACATGGAGCCGCGAGTCGAGTGGGCGCAAGAGGTCATCGGCGAACTAGCGCGCCTTCGGGCCGACCCTCCGGTGCATCGCACGACGATGTTGGCGTTGGTGCCTGGCGTCGACACCGTCGCCGAGGTGGCCGCAGCGATGGGAGTGCCAGCACAGCTCGCGCGCAGCGATCGGGCCCGGAGAAATCGACGCCTCGGGCTGAGGGCCACCGTGGCACTGGCGCACGTCGACCTGGTCTCGGAACGAATCGGTGCGGCCATCGGCGTCGACCAACTGCGAACTGCGTTCGAGTCGGGCCTGATCGACCTCGTCGACGACCCGCGCGACCTCCACGTGGTCCCGCGAGACCTGGCGGTTGAGGTGTTCCTCGGTTCGATGCGGGCCGCGCGTGTGGGAGGTCTGGACGTCTATAGCGATGCATACCTGCACGATCTGGTCGACGACAGTCCGCATCACGATCTGGACCCCAGTCTTTTGACCGACGACGACATGAGGCGCATTGAGGCCGGGCTCGGTCTTGGGTCGGGGCCGGCGAAGCGGGTCGCCAGCCGCGCAGCACCGGAGGTTGTGTATCTGGACACCGCCAGCGTCGGAGTTCCGCCCGCTGCCGCCGTCGAGGCGCTGCGACGCGGCGTCGACGCGTGGGCCGTTGGCGCAGCGATGCCACCCGACTACGACGAAGCGATCGAGCGCAGCCGGTCTGCCTACGCTCGAATTGTCGGCTGCGAACCCGATTGGGTTGCGATACCGACGCCGGTGTCGGTGGCAACCGCTCAAGCCAAGACTGCACTTCGTCCAGGCGACAAGGTGCTGTTGGCCGAGGAGGACTTCACCTCGGTGCTCTTCCCGTTCTTGGCCGACCCCACGATCGAGTCGGTAGTCGTGCCACTCGACCTTCTTGTCGAACGGATCGACGACGACATCGCCATGGTGGCAGTCAGCGCGGTCCAGTCGGCCGACGGTCGTATCGTCGACCTCGACCGGTTGGCCGCCGCATGCAGGGCCACCGGCGCCATCTCGTACGTGGACACAACGCAGGCGTCTGGCTGGCTCGATTTCGACGCATCGCGGTTCGATCTGACCGCCGTGGGTGCCTACAAGTGGTTGATGTGCCCTCGCGGGGTGGGGTTCTTGACCGTCAACCCTCGGGTAGGCGACCGAATGGCGGCGCTGGCGCCGGGTTGGTACTCCGGTGAGCAGCCGTGGCAGACCGTCTATCGGCCGCCATATCGAGCCGCATCGAACGCCAGAAAGTTCGACGTATCGCCGGCCTGGCTGCCCTTCGTCGGGGCTGCGCCGGCCCTCGAAATGCTGGCCGACATCGGGCCCGCAGCGGTGGGCCGACACGGAATCGACTTGGCCAACCGATTCCGCTCGGAGCTGGGCCTCGCTACCGGCGCCAGCCCCATAGTCAGCCTCGACCTGACCACCGCTCAGGTCGAAC
>JAGQSP010000736.1 GCA_020439485.1 Acidimicrobiales bacterium
GTCGGGACACTCGACAGCGAGCACAGGATGCAGTTCTACGGAACCGTTCACGAGGGTGGTCTTCATCACCATGACTTCGCCCTGGCAGAGGTTCCGACGCTGCCCGAGCCGACCCAGAAGTGGAGCATGTTCGGTGGCACCTCGGCCATCGGCCACATCGCGATCACCTACCCCGATCGCGAGTCGTGGCTGGAACAGGTCGAGTTCTTGAAGGAGAACGGGGTGCCGATGAACCTGCGCCTCGACCACGGCATGACCCACAGCATGTACGTCAACGACCCCAACGGGTACGGCGTCGAGGTGCTGTACGAGCTGCCGCGCGAGGTCTGGGAACACGACATAAACGGGGCGCTCAACCACGCGGTGCCCTACCCAGAGGACCAGATCCTCGAGGACAACACCGACTACACAACCGATTTCCAGCCCCGCGACCGGGCTCGCGACCGGGCTTGAGCGAGTATCCGCCGCCCGGCCACTTGCTCAGCAGCCTGGGTCTGGCCAGCTATGGCCGCGAAGACGGCTTCGTGGTCACCGAATCGAGGGTCGATCCTTCGCTGCTGACGCTGGTGCCCGGCACCCCACCCGGGTTGGGCGTGCTGGCGCCCATGGTCGACATCGGCTCGGCATCGGCGGCCCGGCGCCACCTGGGCGACGAGTGGATAGTCACGTCCGACATGTGGGTGCACGAGATGTCACCCATCGACATCGGCTCGGCCGAGCGTATTTCGATCGTCGCCTGGGACCTGCGCATCGGCAAGCGGTCGTTGGTCATCGGGTGCGAGGTGGCCCAGGGCGAACGTGAGATCGCCACCGGCACCCTCGAGTTCACCCGTATCCGGCGCGATGCCTCGCCGTTCAAGGGACGCGAACTCGGCACACCCGGAGCCCCGGTGCCCATCGGGTCTGGCCCGTTGCTCGATGTAGATCTGGGTCAGGTGCTGCAGTTCGAATACGGCGCAGACTCGGTGGGGTTGTCGCGCCACGCCAAGGTGGCCAACAGCGTTGGAACCCTGCAGGGCGGCGCCATCGCCATGCTGGCCGACGCGGCCGCCGTGCATCACATGGGCGGTGGGCGTGTGGTCGACCTGCACTTCAGGTTCTTGGGTCAAACGGGCGAAGGCCCAGCGGTTGGCAGGTGCCGCACAGTGCGCAGCGACTCGGCGGGCGCCACGGTGTCGGTCGAGATCGTCGATGCTTCGGCTGCAGACGCCCTGGTGGGCTGGGCCATCGTGAGGGTCGAGACCTGACCGTCGGTCGTGCGAGTGCCCTAGCGGCTCGGCTCAAAGACCGGGCCAATGGGGCGGGCGCTTCTCGACGAAAGCCCGGCGAGCCTCGGCGGTGTCGCCTGTGCCGCTGCACATGATCTGGGTGCGGTTCTCGAGGTCGATGGCGTGACGCAGCGACGGAGCGTCGAGCGTCTGCCACATCGTCTCCTTGGTCATCCACGTGGCGAACGCCGAGTTCTCGGCTATCGCCCTGGCCGTTGCGACAGCCCTCTGCACCACCTCGCCGTCGTCGACGACGTCGATCACCAGGCCCAGATCGGCGGCCTCGGAGCTGTCGAAGATGCGACCGGTCAACAACAGCTCTGCCGATCGAGACGCGCCGACCAGCCTGGGCAGGAAATAGCTGGTTCCCATGTCGCAGTTCGACACGCCGATCTTGATGAACACCGCGCCGAAGGTCGCGGAGCGCGCCGCAAAGCGGATGTCGCAGGCCAGTGCCAGCGCAAAGCCGCCGCCAACGCACGGTCCGTTCACCGCCGCGATCCAGGGCTTTCGCGATCG
>JAGQSP010000737.1:0-513 GCA_020439485.1 Acidimicrobiales bacterium
CAAGGGCCGTCGAACGGTACTGGGCAAGCTCGATCAGCTCGACGGCCGAGATGGCTGACGCCCGTGTGGCGACGCTCGCCGACATCGACTCGATAGTGGCGCTGGCCCGCGACGGCCTTGACGAACAGCGCGACGCCCGCGGCGGGTCGATATTGGCGGTCCGCGAGACCCGATCTGCGCCCTATGAGCTGAGCTTGCGCGAGGCGATGTCCGACCCCGACGCCGAGGTGTTCGTCGCCTGTATCGACGAGGTGGTCCTGGGCTACCTGGCTGTGCGGGCCGAACACCTGCGCTCGGGCGACGCGTTGGGGGTCATCGACGACATCTATGTCGAACCCGAAGCCCGCGAGGTCGGGTTGGGCGAGGCCATGGTCGAGTTGGCCGTCGAGTGGTGTCGGCAACGACAGTGCATAGGCATCGACGCCCACGCGCTGCCCGGGAACCGGGCCACCAAGAACTTCTTCGAGAGTTTCGGGTTCAAGGCCCGGCTGCTCGTGGTGCACCGACCACTGT
>JAGQSP010000737.1:727-1580 GCA_020439485.1 Acidimicrobiales bacterium
GGCCCCGGCTATCACTTCGTGATCCTCGACTTCGACGTCGAGGTCGTGGGAACGATCGAACCCGTGCCCGGCGACGATGCGGCCGACGCAGGCTGGTTCAGCGCGGCCGACCTCACAAACCTGCCCCTGGTGGCAGGCATGTTCGAGTTCATGGCCGAGCACGGGGTTCTCGATCAGCTGAGCTGAGCCCGGGTCGGGCTCAGCCGTCTTCTGCTTCCTCTTCTGCCGACAGGCTGAATGCGCCCAGTTCGTTGATCTGGTCCTGTGTGGCCTCGTAGTTGTTCGAGATCACTCCGTCGACGAAGTAGGTCCAGCGTCCTGTCGGGCGTTGTACACCGAGCGAGTAGCGCCCGGCGGGCACCTCGGTGAACTCGAACCGCCCAGACGAGTCGGTGGTGGTCTCGAACACGACGGCCTGGCCGGTGCAGGGTGTGGTGCGGTTGTCGTCGATGGCGTCCAGGCAGATCTCTACCGGCGCGCCTACCAATGGCGAGCCCGTGGCGTCGAGGAACACACCGGCCATGCCGGCGAGAGGTTCTTCCTGGGGCTCGGGCAGGGCCACACCCGGTCCGGCAGTTGCCACCAAATGGGTGCGGTTGTCGGAAAGGTCCGAGTTGTCCATCCGGTACCCGACGAGATCGTCACCGTCGAGCACGGTCAGGCCGGCCTGGGTCGCAAACCAGACCCGGCCGTCGGAGTCGACGGTGATGTCTTTGACCTCGATGCTCGTCATGCCCTGCTCTGGGCCCAGGGCCGAGCCCAAGCCGTTGTCGAACACCCGCACGCCCGCCTGGAACTGTGAGACGTAGACGACGCCGTCGGACACCGCCAGGGCGTCGTCACCGCTGAGGTC